>JBFWPD010000415.1:0-4056 GCA_050250175.1 Vicinamibacterales bacterium | reverse complement strand
CCGCTGTACAATGCGCGCGGTATTCGCGGCGGGGAGAATCAGGAGGCGGCCATGGGAGTAACGGGTCGGCGAGAGGCGCTCAAAGCCGGCATGGCCGTGGCCGGGCTCGGGCTGGTTGGATTCCCGGACTGGATGCTACCGGCGCTTGCGCAGGACGAGGTCCTCGTGCCGTTCGCAGACATGCCGCCGGCGCTGCCTCCCGGGAGGACACCGCTCGTTCGCACGCTCGACGTTCGCACGATCAGGGCGCCCTTCACGCCCCCGAACCAGTTCTACACCATCCAGCACTACGGGCATCCGACGGTCGATTCCGCGACGTTTCGTCTGAGCGTCGGCGGTCTCGTGGATACGCCGCTGTCGTTGTCGATTGCCGATCTTCGCGCGATGGGAGAGACGGAGCTCGTCGCGGGATTCGAATGCTCGGGCAATCGGCGGCCTCTGCAGGGACTGTCGTCGAACGGCCGCTGGACCGGCGTTCCTCTTCGGAGTGTGCTCGAGCGGGCGGGACTCAAGCCGTCCGTCCGTGAGCTCGTGTTCTTTGGTGCCGACCGCGGTCCTGAGAACGTCGTGTTCCGGGCTGAGACGATTACCGTCGAACAGCAGTTCGGCCGCAGTCTCGACCGGGACAAGGCGCTCTCGGACGAGCCATTTCTTGCCTATGCCCTCGGCGGGGAGCCGCTCACCATCCACCAGGGATCGCCCCTTCGCCTCATCGTCCCGGGCTGGTACGGCGTCTCCAACGTCAAATGGCTCTCGCACATCGTCGCCCAGGAAGACGAGAACCTCGGGAACTTCCAGGCGCGGTGGTACCGGACGCTCAGGGGCGAGATGATTGACGGCGAGCTTCGCTGGGTCGAGGCGGCGATCACGGCCATGCAGCTCAAGTCGTTCATCGCGCGCGTGTCGAAGGTCGGCACGCAGCACAACGTCTTGATGGTCGCGCTCAACGACGGCACGCCGCTCGAGACCGTCGAGATCAAGATCGACGATGGCCCGTGGCAGCCGTCCACGCCGGATCCGTCCACGACGAGCCGCTTCTCGTGGAAGCTGTTCAACTTCACGTGGAGTGGTGCGACGCCAGGCGAGCACACGCTCGTGTCGCGCGCGATCGACGTCAACGGCCAGGTGCAGCCGACGTCCGAGGAACTGGCGAACAAGAAGACATTCCTCGAAGACAACTCGCAGCATCCGAGGGTCGTGACGGTCACGTAAGGCTACGGGCTACAGGCTACAGGCTGCAGGCTGCAGGCTGCAGGCGTCGCGCCGGCTTCAGGCTTCAGTCTACGGGCTACAGGCGGGGCAGCGTCACGACCAAAGTCGTGATCGCAGCGTGATCCCAGTCTTCAATCTTCAATCTTCAATCTTCAATTTGAAGAGCATCCCCACCTGGGCTCCCATGCCCCGGAAGTCGGGATTTCGTGTCCGTCCCGCCAGGCTGTTGTTCGAGATGTGCAGATGACGGACGTGTCCGATGATCGCGAGGCGACGCGTCACTGACCGGCTCGCGCCGATGCCGGCCTGCAGCAGGTAGTTGAACCGCGTCCCGCCGATCGGAACAGGATGGTCGGCATACGTGAAGCCGAGCCCTGCGTCGCCGAACAAGGTCACCCGTCTCCACTCGAAGAAGCGGCGTCTCACGAGCGCTGTGCCGCCGACACCATGACCGATTGGCGACGGCTGCGACACTCTGAGTCCGATGGCCTCGCCCGCAAGAATCCACCCGTCGAAGAGCGCATGCGAGAACGCGACCGCCGCGCCCGCCACGGAGTCTCCCGTCTCATTCAGATCCCAGACCTCGGCCTGGTACAGCCCTGAGATCTCGAGCGTCTGGCATCCTCGCTCGAAACCGTCGCCGCCAGGATCGCAGGTGGCCGCAAGCGCGTGCTCACGGAAGAGCAAATGCGTGAGGAGCAGAATCGCGACGCGCCACGCCGCGTGTCGTGAGAGCGCGTGCCTGACGCCCGCGGCCTGTCGCTTGAAGCCGGAAGTGTGCCGTCTCACGCCTGTAGCCTGTAGCCTGAAGCCTGCAGCCCGAAGCCTGTAGCCCGAAGCCTGCAGCCCGAAGCCTGCAGCCCGTAGCCTGAAGCCTGATCCCTGTCTTTGCGCTATCGTATCCGCCGAGCGATGTATCGCGCGGCAGGCCTCCTCGTCTGTGCCGCCGCTCTTGGTCTCTGGCCGTCGACGACTCTGGCCCAGGACCACGTGACGGCGCGGGCCGACTTCCTCTTCTACGGCGACAACACCGAGTTTTCCAATCCGTTCCGCTCGGGGGAGACGACGTTCGGCGTGGCGGGATCGACGGCGTTCGCCATCGACTTCGGCGAGCACGTCCGTCTCCATGCCGGCCTGTTCGGCAATGGCCGCTTCGGATCGCCTGCCGACGTCGAACAGTGGCGGCCGGTCATCGCCTTCGAGCTCAGGAACGAGACGTCGCGTTTCACGATGGGGACCTTCGATGCGCCGCGCCGTCCTGAGGGCATGGGTCCGGATCGGATCGTCCCGCACGGGATCCTTCCCGCGCTGCAGATTGAGACGCTTGCGTTCAGGCGTCCGTGGGAAGCGGGTCTCGAGTGGCAGTACTCGGGAACGCGCCTGCGCCACGATGTCTGGATCAACTGGCAGAAGCTGCACACTCCAACCCGGCGCGAAGTGTTCGATTCAGGCGTGCGTCTCGAGGCGCCACTCACGCCGGTCTTCGCCATCGGCGCACAGATTCATGTCGTGCACCACGGCGGCCAGCAGTTCGACGTCGGTCCTGTTTCGGACAGCTCGGCGTACGCCGCTGGCGTGGTGCTGCGGCCTCCGGTGCCGGAACCAGGCCCTCTGACCCTCGAGCTGTATGCCGTGCGGTCGGTGCATGTGCCGAACCGCGACGAGCCCGCGCTGACCACCAGAGGCCGTGCCTTCTTCGGGCGCGCCGCGCTGGAGATTGCCGACTGGCGCGGCCACCTGATCGCATGGCGCGGGCTGTCGGTCCTCAAGGAGGATGGCGACCCCAACTATCTCGCCCTCCGGCGCGACGGCACCGTCTACGCCAAGATCCGCGACTACTCGGAGGCCGGCCTGACGCGCATCTTCCACCCGGCGCCCGAAGCGGAGCTCGAGGTGGCCGCCCGCCTGCACCACACCGAGGGGCACTTCGAATACTCCTACCGCATCCTCGCGCGGGTGAGCATGGCGTGGGTCCTGCACTGAGAACATCGCCGCAGGCCTGACGGCCGCCCGTTTGAAGGGCGCCCGGCTTGTGCGGTACCCTTCAGAGGTGAGCTTCAGACAGACCGACGACCTCCGGATCACGCAGGTCCGGCCGCTGATTCCCCCGGCGATCCTGCTCGACGAGATTCCGATCACCGAACGGGCATCGAACGTGGTGTCCGACGCCAGGCAGGCTGTGGCCAACGCGATTGCCGGCCGCGATCCCCGCCTTGTCGTTGTCGTCGGTCCCTGCTCGATCCATGACCCGCGCGCCGCGCTCGAGTACGCCGAGAAGTTGCTCGTCCTCGCGAAGCGCTACCAGGATCAGCTGATCGTCGTCATGCGGAGCTATTTCGAGAAGCCTCGGACGTCGGTCGGCTGGAAGGGGCTCATCAACGACCCCGATCTCGACGAAAGCTTCCACATCAACAAGGGGCTGCGGGTCGCACGCAAGTTCCTGCTCGACGTGAACGAGCTCGGTCTGCCCACGGCATCGGAGTTCCTCGATACGCAGATCCCGCAGTTCATTGCGGACCTCACGTCGTGGGTTGCCATCGGGGCCCGGACGACGGAGAGCCAGATTCACCGGGAGCTGGCGTCAGGTCTGTCGAGCCCGGTCGGCTTCAAGAACGGGACGGCGGGAAGCACGCAGCTCGCCGTCGATGCGGTGCTCACCGCGCGTTCGCCGCACTGGTTCCCATCGGTCACCAAGCAGGGCGTTTCGGCGATTTTCCAGACGACGGGGAATGAGAGCTGTCACGTGATCCTGCGCGGCGGTTCGCGGTCAGGGCCGAACTACGACGCGGCCCACGTACGCGAGGTCTGTGGACAGCTTGCTGCGGCCGGTCTGCGGGAGACGGT
>JBFWPD010000414.1:0-4065 GCA_050250175.1 Vicinamibacterales bacterium | reverse complement strand
GACGTACGAGGAGTGGTGGAAGTCGCAGATCAACAACAAGACCCGCAATCTCGTCGTGAAGTCCAGAAAGAAGGGCGTCGTCGTCCGGCAGGTCGAGTTCGACGATGCATTCGTGAGGGGCATCACGGCGATCTTCAACGAGACCCCAATCCGGCAGGAGCGTCCGTTCCTGCACTACGGAAAGAGCGAAGCCACCATCAGACGCCAGTTCGCGCGCTATCTGTTTCGCGAAGAGATTCTCGGCGCCTACGCGGGCGACGAGCTCATTGGATTCGTCATGATGGCGTATGCCGGGTCGTTCGCGACGCTGACGCAGATCATCTCGCTGATCCGGCACCGCGACAAGTCGCCAAACAACGCTTTGATCGCCGCGGCCGTCGAAAGGTGCGCGGCTCGAAAGGTTCCGGCGCTCGCCTACGCACTCTGGCCGCGCGGACCGCTGCGCGATTTCAAGAAGCACAACGGTTTCGAACCGGTCATGGTGCCGCGCTACTACGTGCCCCTGACGACCAAGGGCCGCATCGCCCTCCGGTTCAAGCTTCATCGTCATCCTGTCGAACTGCTCCCGGAGCCGGCGATCGAGAGGCTCCGCGCCACCAGGTCGAAGTTCTACGCGTACCGCTACCGCCGAGCGGCTGAAGCCGCCATGCGGACCGGCGCGACGTCAATGAGCCACGAGCACGCGTGACGACTCCTGCATCGGCCGCAGTCGCAGTGCCGGTCGCGGAGCAGAGCCGTGAACCAGCGTCGGTGCTCGAGTCGTCCATCCGCCGCTTCGAGGAATGGCTGCAGGCGTACGGAGAGACTTCGTTCGACTTTCAGACGCTCTACGCAAACCAGTACGGACGGTTTGCGAAGTCCCTGTACTACCGGAATCGGCCGCTTGGCACCCTTGCAGTCGCGCCGCTCGTCTTCTGCGAAGCGTTCGTGCCGTCCGCACGATCCCTGGTGTGGAAGCAGCAGCGATTCCCGATCGCCGATGCGCACTATGCGATGGCATTCGCCCGCCTGTACCGTCACGGGGGCGAGAGGCGCCACCTCGAACGCGCCGTCCACTTCCTCGACGTGCTGCTGGAGTCATCGGCGCCCGGAGAATCGGGACTCGGCTGGGGTTACCCGTTCGACTGGGAGACGATCGACGGAACGATTCCGCGGGGGACGCCGCTCATCACCACGCTTCCGTATGTCTATGAGGCAGTCGCCGCGGTCTACGAGCTGGACCGCCGCGAGCGATGGCGGACGGTGATGCAGTCCATCGCTGCTCACGCGCTTCGTGACTATCAGAAAAAGGGCAGGAGCGGCAGGAAGGGCGGGATGGGCGGGAGGGCGGCGACGTGCACGTATACGCCGATGGCCAGCGATCGCGGGATGGTCGTCAACGCCAACGCCTATCGCTCGTTCCTGCTCACGAAGGCCGCGTGTGATCTCGAGAACGACGAGCTGCTGACGAGCGTCGAGCCGAACCTTCAGTTCGTCCTCGCAGCGCAGCGGCCGGAGGGCTCGTGGCCCTACGCGACCGATCAACGCCGGCCCTTCGTCGATCACTTCCACACCTGCTTTGTCCTGAAGGCGCTCGTCAAGATCGTCCAGCTCACACCGCGCGCGGACTGCCAGCAGGCGATCGATCGCGGACTTCGCTACTACGCGGATCAGCTGTTCGACGCGGAGGGCCTTCCCCGGCCATTCGCGAAGCGACCGCGCCTGATCGTGTACCGCCGCGAGCTCTACGACTATGCCGAGGCCATCAACCTCCTGACGCTCGTGCGGGGACGTTCGCGCGATCTCGATGCCTTGCTGCAGACGACAGTGGCAGACGTGCTCGCCCGGTGGCAGCGGACCGATGGCTCGTTTCGCACCCGCCAGCTCTTCGCCGGCTGGGACGAGGTTCCGATGCACCGGTGGGCACAGGCGCAGCTGTTCCGGAGTCTCTGCGGCTTGCTCGGTGGCGCCGAAGAAGCGAAGCCCCTCCATGCCTGAGAAACAGCTGACATCATCGCTGCCGGCCGCGACGCACTGGCCCTGGATCAGCCGCGACAGCCGCGATCGCTGGTCGTCGCGCCTCCTTGCGATCGTGCAGCCGGCTCTGCGGCGAGCCGGCCTCTACTACCGCCTGCGCGCCTCGCCGCTCTACGACCTGTACTGGTCGGTCGTCGATCGGCGCTTCATCGACGAGAGGGCCGGGCAGCTTCGGTTCTATCGCCAGCTGCTGCACGGCCTTGGGCCGAGCGATCTCATTTTCGACATCGGCGCGAACCAGGGCGTCAAGACAGACATCTTTCTGCGTCTCGGGGCGCGAGTGGTCGCCGTCGATCCCGACAGAACGAGCACCGCGATTCTCGAGGAGAAGTTTCGCCGTCTCCGTCTCCGTCCTAACAGAGTCGTCGTCGTACCGAAGGCCGTCGCCGATCGCGAGACTGTGACGACGATGTGGGTGGATTCGCCAGGCTGCACGATGAACACGCTCAGCGCCAAGTGGGTCGACACGCTGCGGGAGGACACGGCCCGGTTCGGCACGAGGCTTCAGTTCGGTCAGACCCAGGCCATCGAGACCACCACGCTCGATCGTCTGGCCGAGGTGCACGGTGCGCCCTTCTTCATCAAGATCGACGTCGAAGGATTCGAGATCGCGGTGTTGCGCGGCCTGACGAAGGCCGTCCCGTATCTCTCGTTCGAGGTGAACCTGCCGGAGTTCAGGACCGAAGGCCTGGCGTGCGTGGAGAGGCTCGCGTCGATCGCCAGGGAGGGCCAATTCAACTACGCAATCGACTTGCGTCGCGGACTCGAGCTGCGCCGCTGGCTGCCGCCTCGGGCGTTCTCGCACGTCCTCGAACACTGCGGCCATTCGAGCGTCGAGGTGTTCTGGCGCACGGGCAGCTGCCGGGAGTGAATCAGTGCTGACCTCAAAACATCGACTGACCACATATCGCGGCGTTCCGGAGCTTGCGGCCTCCGGGCTCCACGCGCACGCGTTTGAGCTGTTTCGCAGGCACGTCACGCCTGGCGCGAGGGTTCTCGATCTGGGCAGCGGCGCGGGTGCCTGGGCGACGCGTCTGCATGACGCGGGCTACAAGGTCACGGCCTGCGATCTGGTGGCGAGAAACGACCTGGAGTTCCCCTATCAGGAGGCGGATCTCAACGGCAGCTTCGGATCGAAGTTCAAGACCGGCGAGTTCGATGCGATCTCATTCGTCGAAGTCATCGAGCACCTCGAGAATCCGAGGCATATCTTCCGGCAGCTCGTGCCGTTGATGAAGGACGGCGGCACGCTTCTGCTGACCACTCCCAATGCCTCCGGGGTGTATTCCCGCGTGAGGTTCTTCTTCACCGGCCAGATGTCGATGTTCACCGACGAGGCCTACGGAATCGGACACGGCCACATCACGCCGATGACCGCATGGCAGCTCGAGAAGGTGTTCATGGAGCATGCACTCTCGATCGTCGAACGCACGTTTCATGACGCCCCGTTTCTGCCTCCGCGCTCTCAGGGAGACGTCGCGAAGGTCGCCGCATGGATGATGTTCAGGATGTTCATGTTCGGCACCGTGGGAGGGCAGAACATCATGTACGTCGTCCGGAAGAATCCGTCCGCGTGATTCCCCCCGTCGCCTGCCGCCGAACCATGGGCCCTCTGGTCTCGATCCTCATCCCCGCGTACAACGCCGAGCGCTGGCTGGAATCCACCATCCAGTCCGCGCTCGCGCAGACCTGGCCGTCGGTCGAGGTCATCGTCGTGGACGACGGTTCGACCGACAGCACGCTGGCTGTTGCCCGGTCTCTCAGGAGCCCGTTGGTCAAGGTCGTGACCCAGCGCAATCAGGGCGCGCCGGCTGCCCGGAACAGGGCGCTCGAGCATGCGCAAGGCGACTATGTCCAGTGGCTCGACGCCGATGACCTGCTGGCCCCCGCCAAGATCTCGGAGCAGATGAGGGCCGCCGCCGAAGCGGGCAATCCGAAGGTCGTCCTGTCGGGGATGTTCGGTACCTTTTACAACCGCCCGGAGAAGGCGAGGTTCGTGCCGACGTCGCTCTGGAAGGATCTGACCCCGGTCGAGTATCTGCTCACCCG
>JBFWPD010000413.1:0-4069 GCA_050250175.1 Vicinamibacterales bacterium | reverse complement strand
ACGCGATCGGCGGCGAGCGATTTCAGATTCCCGAGTACCAGTCGGAATGGGACACGTATCCGACCGAGTCGCGCTTCAAGGAGTTCGACTTCGGCATCTACGAGCTGCCGCGAGGGCGGCGCGAGCCCGGACCGTTCGATCTGAACGTGGGCGAGTCAGACGACGTGTACGTGCGGCGGTTCCATGCGAAAGAGTCGCAGCCGAGCGGCCTCACGTTCAGGTGGACGACGAATGTCTCGTATGTCTCGATCGTGGGCGTTCCGCCCGGCTGCCAGAGCGTCACGCTCTGGATGACGGGGGCGGGCCGGCCGCCTGCGGCGCCGCCTCCCGACGTGGAAGTGTTCCTGAACGAGCGCAGGCTCGGGAGCGCGACACCTCGAGAAGGCGGCATCCGGCCCTACTCGTTCGCTGTCCCTCCCGAACTGGCAGCCGAGATGGCCAGCTCCGAGAACGCCGCGCAATTGCGTCTCGACACGCGGACCTGGAATCCCTTCGACCTGCTTGGCGCTCCTGATGATCGCGACCTCGGCGTGCTGGTCGATCGCATACAGGCATGCTCGACGGTCGCACCTGCCGGTCCTTGAGGTCCCGCAGGTCCTCAAGGCTCTCAGGTCCTCCAGGTCCTTTCAACGAACGCGCCTTCTTCGATCGACGAGCTCGTCGAACAACACGAGCAGTCGATTGGCAATCACACTCCACGAGAACTCACGTTCGACGATCAAGCGCCCTTGCAGTCCCATCGCGGGTAGACGCTCCGCGGATTGAAGTGCCTCGGCGATCGTGTCCGCGAGAGCCACGGCATCGCCCGGCTCGACGAGCCATCCGTTGACCCCGGGCCTCACCTTGTCGGGGAGACCACCCGCGCGCGTCGCGACGACGGCTCGCTGATGCGCCATGGCCTCGAGCGTGACGAGCGAGCTTCCTTCGTACAGTGTCGGGTGCACGAACAGCGTTGCAGCTTCGTACCACCCGTGAAGATCGTCGTCTCCCACCCGTCCCACGAAGATGACCTGATTCCCGAGGCCTCGGTCGGATGCGATCCTCGCCAGCTCGTGCCGCATGGGACCGTCACCGACGAGAACCAGCCGCCACGAAGGCGGCAGCCGTCCGGAGGAAGAGAGTTGCGCAAGCGCCTCGAGCAGGACATGAAAGCCCTTGTTGGCCTCGAGACGGCCGACACCGACGAACAGCAGATCGTCCGGCCCGAGGTTCACCGACCGCAGGAGCGGGCGAATCCGCTCTTTCGAGCCGGGGCGGTCGCACGCCGACAGCTCGATGGCGTTCGGAACGACGACGACCGATTCTCGATCGACGCCAAGGTGCTTCAGGACGGGCTCTACGAGCACGCGGTCCGTGGCGATGACGCGATCTGCCGAGTGCGCACAGGCTCGCACGGCTCGCTGCAGCGGTCTGTACGCGATCCGTTTGAGTGGAGCGCGGCCGGGATCGGTGGCGCCGAACTCCTCGAGCCCCTGGGGATTGAAGACGAACGGCGCCCGCTCGCTGGCAGGCGCCGGCCATCGGCGCGCATAGCCGAGTGCGCTCGCGCCGAGTCCGTAGACGAGATCGATCTCCCCCCGTTCGGCCAGCCGCGCGGCGAGCTGCCCGACACGCCGGCCGAACATCGGATACGCGGTGATGCGATCGAGGATGGTCGTTCCTCGGCGGCCAGCGAAGGGAAACGTCCGGTACGGCACAGTTTCGAGCGTGACGCCAGGCGCGGCGAAGATCGCGTCGGCGGCGGGATCCGAAGGGCGCGAGTCCGACAGGGGTTGGGTGATCAGCGTGATCTCCACGCCACGCGCCGCAAGCGATCGGACCAGATCGAACGCGTGACGCTGCAGTCCGCCGTAGCTGTGGAGTGGATACACCACTCGCGCGAGAACGGCTACACGGAGGGCCTTGCGATCGACTGATGCGTTCGCCATCACCGTGTTCCCGTCCGTCCGGCGACGACGTCTTCATAGAATGCGACGGTCCTGTCCGCGCTCCGCCCGGGATCGAAGAGCGAAGCGCGCTCGAGACCGGCACGGCTCAGTGCCGTTCTCAACCCGTCGTCTGACGCGACTCTCGCGAGCGCCGCGCTCCACGCCCCGACATCGTCCGGCGACGAGAGGGCAATCCCGGCGTCACCCAGAACCTCGCTGACGGCGCCGGTTGCATGAGCAATCACGGGTGCGCCGCATGCCATCGCTTCGAGCACGACCAGGCCGAAGCCTTCGTGCAGCGATGGAAACAGAAACGCCAGCGCGCCGCCATAGAGGCCAATCAGGTCGTCCTGCGGGACATGGCCCGTGAGGACAACGGACGCGCGCGCATCCTCACGCCCCAGAATCTCGAAGAAGCGGCCGTCGCGTCCCTTCGAATACTCCGCACCGACTAGAACGAGGCGTCCCGGGAAATTCGTCTTCGTGCGGAAATCGAGAAAGGCCTCGAGCAGCATTGCGAGATTCTTCTTCCTGGACAGGTTGCCCACGTGGATGAAGTAGGGCAGGTCCTGCAGGCCGTGCTTCCGGCGCCCGTCGGCGATTTCGGACTGGTCAGCCGGCCGGTAGACCGGGTCATATCCGCAGGGAATCACCCGGATGCGCTCAGATGGAAGGCTGTAGAAGGACGCAAGATCGTCGCCGGTCGACCTGGAGATCGCGATCAATCCGTCGAGACGGCGGTACTGGCGGGGCAGCACGTGCCGCCAGTAGAGAACATCGATCGCCGGGTACGCCTCCGGATGTCTGAGCGTCGTGAGGTCGTACACCGTCGCGATCGCACGCGTGCCCGTTCCCGAGACGACCTGGTTCTTGACGAAGTGCACGAGGTCGATCTGTTCCTGCCTGCAGAAGCGCGGCAGCGACCGCTGCAGCACGAGCCGCGCGACGAACCGGTTCGCGGAAGAGACCACGTGCTGATGGGCGCGAGGGTGCAGCCCTTCGAGCGAGGGCTCGGGCGCGCTCAGCCAGATCGAGTAGCTGTGCTCGTCGTGTCTGGCGAGCAGTGGACGCAGAAGGTTCAGTGTCGCAACGCGTCCACCACCGGGCCGGTCGATGCCCAGCGCCTCAATCGCGATGCGCATCGAGGGGTTCGCGGTATTCGTGCACGTCGATCAGCCGGCCGCGCGTCGGACTGCGTGGATCCCCGGCGAAGTCCCACTCCCAGAGCTCGACGTCGAATCCGACCACACGCGGGCCCGCCTCGTTCTGATGATTGGCGGCTCGCATCGAAGCAGCGAGGAACTCTTCGGATCGTTCGACTTCACGCGGACCCTGAAAGGCGAAGACGAGCATCTGACGGTACCTCGAGTCAGCCATCGCGCCGATCCACTGCTCGAAGCGTGCGCGATCCCGCTGGCCGTTGTCGTACACGACGAACGGCTTGACGTAGCTGGTCGTTCCAGGCGGCAGGTTGAGCGCGCTGAACATCTTGAGCGTGGTGAAGGGGTAGAACTCGATGTGCGTGACCCACCACGACATCAGAAACAGCGTGAGACCCACGGCCGCGGCCGCGCCGCGTGCGTGGGCACGCGCCGCCGGGATTGGCGGCGTCACGGGATCGGGACCGAATTCGCAGAGATTCGCACGCCGCCCGGACACGTACTTGTAGACGGCATCGCCAACCGGACGCACGCCAGGAAGATAGAGCAGCGGCAGCGACGGCCAGAGGAGTGGCAGGCTCCACGCCATGACCCGGTACGCCGAGAACCCCATGGTCAGGCGCCCAGACTGCTCGACGACTGCCATCTCGTGCTCGAGCGCTTCAGGATCGAGCCGTGGACTGGTCTTCGCGACGTACGGCTCGAGCGGCGTTGTCCTGAAATCCACGTACGACATCCGCTCGAAGAGATCCAGCCCGCGCAGAGCCTTCACGGTCCGGCCGCACAGTCCGCACCGGCCGTCGAAGATGACTTCCAGCCGACCCTGGCGGCTGCGAATCCATGCGCCGGCCCATCGCCGCGCGGGAGTGAAGTCGTAAAAGACCGCCTGGAGCAGGATGAGATCGATGAAGAGGATGTTCTCAGGACGAAGATGCCGACGTGCGTCGCCAGAAGGGCCAGAGGAAGCAGGCGTCTGGCCAC
>JBFWPD010000412.1:0-4075 GCA_050250175.1 Vicinamibacterales bacterium | reverse complement strand
GCGGAGCGGCCACTGCGACCCTCGATCGAGCCACACGGCGAAGGTCTCCGCGCAATCCTCGTCGGGATGGCTCTGAGCGTACCAGTGATCGAGGTGCTGGACAAAGCTCTTGCTGTAAGGCTTGGGCAGGTAGTACTCCGGATACGCCAGGCTTGGCAGACCGAAGATGCGCCGCCTGGTCGATCGCCGCCGCAGCTGATACGCGTTGTCGATCGCGTGCCCCGCTTCATGTCTGAGAATCCGCAGGCACGTCGTCGCGTCGCCGCCTTCCACTTCGAGCATCTGCGCCAGCTCGAGCTTCTCGAGGCGAGGATGCGCAAGGTAGAAGGGGATCGCGACGCCCGGGACGCCGTCGGGAGTGAACCATTCGTCGGACAGCCAGCAGTGGGGTTGCACGAGACCGCGTGCCTGCAGCTCCGCGTTGACCTGCTGAATGCGCTGCTCGACAGCCGTACCAGCGAGCGAGAGATCGAGATCGCAGAGACGAAGGTCGAGGAGCTGTTCGTCCGGAAGCGCGGCCCACGCCGGTTCGGTGGACGCGGCAGCCGGACTGCTCAGGACCGCGCCACCTCAGCGCCCGAAGGATGTGTGTTCCACCAGGTGGTGTCGCGTTCGTGGGCGTCGGCGACACGGAGGAGCGTCGCCTCGTCGAACCTCCGGCCGACGAGCTGCAGGCCGACCGGAAGCCCTTCGCCGGTGAATCCGCATGGGACGCTGATCGCGGGCAGCCCCGTGAGGTTTGCCGTGACCGTGAAGATGTCGGCCAGGTACACCTGCAGCGGATCGGAAGTCCGTTCGCCGATCCGGTAGGGAGGTGTCGGGCTGGTCGGGAGGGCGACGACGTCACACCGGGTGAGTGCGGCGTCGTAGTCCTGCCGGATCAGCGTGCGGACCTGCTGCGCCTTCAGGTAGTACGCGTCGTAATAGCCGCTGCTCAGGACGTAGGTACCGAGGATGATTCGCCGTTTGACCTCGGGGCCGAACCCGGCCTCGCGGGTCCGTGAGTACATCGATCGCAGATCGTCGCGGCCGGCCGCCGCCGGCGCCCGATAGCCGTAGCGAACGCCGTCGTAGCGCGCCAGATTCGAGCTCGCCTCGGCGGTGGCGATGAGGTAGTAGACAGGCACCGCGTAGCCCGCGTTCGGCAACTCGATGTCGACGAGCGTGGCGCCACGCCGGGCGAGCACGTCGATGCCCGCGAGCACCCGCGTCTTCACGTCCTGGTCGACGCCCTGTTCCAGCAGCCGGCGCGGAACGCCGATTCGCAACCCGTGCACGTCGCCGTCGAGCGCGGCCGAGTAGTCCGGCACCTCACGGCGGGAGCAGGTCGCGTCGGCGTGATCGGCGCCAGCCAGAATCGAGAGTGCGAGGGCGGCGTCCGACGCGGTCTGTGTGAACGGCCCGATCTGATCAAGCGAGGAGGCGAACGCGAGCAGACCGTACCGCGATACTCGTCCGTAGGTTGGCTTGAGTCCGACGATCCCGCAGTGCGCCGCCGGCTGACGAATCGATCCGCCGGTGTCCGATCCGAGCGAGAGCGGCGCGAGCCCCGCGGCCACCGCGACAGCGGATCCGCCACTCGACCCGCCTGGAATACGATCGTGCGCCCACGGGTTCAGCGTCGGACCAAGTGCGGAATGTTCGGTCGATGAGCCCATCGCGAACTCGTCGCAATTCGTCTTGCCGATGACGACGGCGCCTGCCGCCTCGAGCCGATCGACCACGGTCGCGGCGTACGGCGATACGAACGACTCGAGCACCTTCGAAGCAGCCGTCGTCGGCAACTCGCGCGTGCAGATGTTGTCCTTGATTGCGACGGGCACACCCGCCAGCGGCGCCGTGCGCCAGCGATCGGGGTGAGCGTCGATGTCACGTGCGCGCGCCAGCGCCGACTCGCGGCCGACGGCGGTGAACGAATGCAGTGTCGGGTCGATCGCGTCGATGCGCTGAAGGAGCTCGCTGCAGACATCCGCCGCCGAGCGATCGCCGCGCTGAACGGCGTCTCGGATCGTCCGAATTGGACCGGCGGGGCTCATCCGATGACCCGCGGCACCCTGAAGAAGCCGGAGTCCGGCGCGCCGTCAGGTGCGTTGGCCAGGGCACTCTCGCGCGCGAGAGAGGGCACGACCAGGTCAGGACGGTCGGCCTCGTCGCCGGTGCCCAGGCTGGCCGTCGGAGGGACGCCGCTCGTATCGATGCGCTGGACGGTCTCGGCGTACTCCAGAAAATCGCGGAGCTGTCGCGCAAACAGATCGACTTCGGTGTCGCTCAGCGCGACGTTGGCGAGGGCGGCGAGCGCCTGCACTTTTTCCCGGGTGATATCGGACATCTAGGTGGCAGGAATCGTACTCGGGCTCGGAGGGGTTCTCAAGCCTAGCGCCCCAGACGCTGATCCAGAATCGAGCCGTCGCTGCTCACCCGCACGGTCGCCGTAAAGAAGCCGCCGCGATCGATGGACTCGTCGGCCAGACCGATCGGTGCCTCGAAACGGACGTCCCGCCAGGTCACCGTCGTCGATCCGTCGACTTCGAGGACCGAGCGCGCGGCGGGGTAGCGTGCAAAGGAGAGGAAGCGCCGGCCCACGTCGCTCCCGGCGGCGCGAACGACGGCCGATGTCCACTGATTGGCGCGCCGACCTCCGGATCGCCGGCGTGCATGCGCCCGCTGTGGCGTCCTCGTCAGAAGGCTGATGGTCTGGCTCTCGTACGCATTCGACGTCTGGGCGATCAGCCTCCAGCTGAACGGCGACGTGAATGTCGGAATCGCCGCGACCTCCAGCAGGCATTCGCCGCCGCCCCAGGCCTCGGGCACTCTGGGCGCACGGGACCACCTGAGCAGCGTCCGACCAGGCATTCCCGTCCCGTGACATGGCGCCGGCATCGCCGATCCGAAGGCTGCCGGGGCGCTCCGAATCGCCTGACCGTGTGTGACCGCGCGCAGTGCGTAGTTGCCCGCCATCAGAACCAGCACGGCGATGGCTGCTGGCTGCCGCAGCCGGGGGCTGCGCCCGAGGGCCAGTCCGGCGGCCAGGATCCCCAGCAGATACGCGTCGACGATGGGCATCCAGTCCGTCGTGAACCAGCGTTCGTCGAACGGGCTCAGCACACGGGTGCCATATGAGGTGGGCAGATCCATGCAGACGTGGATCGCGGCGCCGAGCATCGCCACCGCGACGAGGTTCTGAAACGACGCGGGGGCCGATGTTGATGGCCGGAACCCGTCCGATCGGGCCATCCACCGCAGCGCTTGCCGGACCAGGGCAGCTGAGATCAGGCCGAGGACAACGACACCGAGCACGCCGTGCGTCACGCCTCGGTGCCAGTCGAGATACGCCAGCGTTCCCCCTGCCGTGGCGAGGACGTCGATGTCGGGAGCGTTCGAGCCGAGAATCAGGGCGGCGGTCGTCCCCCGGCCGAGGCGCGAAAGGGCCGTACGCCCCAGGGTCGCCGCGACCAGCGTGTGGGTGACGTTGTCCAAGGCCGACTAATATAGCTGCATGGTCCGTGCGGTCGTCGCGGTCGTGCTGATGGCCTGCCTGCTCCCCGCGACAGTGTCGGCGTGGGGAGCGGAAGCGCATCGGCACGTCATGGCGCGGGCCATCGATCTGCTCCCGGTCGAACTGCGTCCCTTCTTCGACGCGCATCGCGAAGAACTGATCCTGCGCGTCAACGACCCTGACCTCTGGCGCGTCGTGGGATGGGACGAGAACGCTCACCACTTTCTCGACTTCGGCGTCGAAGCGTACGGCCAGTATCCCTTCAAGGCCTTGCCGCGTGAATACGATCGGGCCGTCGAGCGGTTCGGGGTCGATCGTGTGAAGGAGTACGGACTGCTGCCCTGGCGGTTCGCCGAGATGTTTGGGGAACTGCGGCGGGCGTTCGAGGGCATTCCGAGAAATGCGCCCTTCGCGGCGGACAACGCCGTGCTGTTCGCGGCGGTCGCCGCGCACTACATCCAGGACGCGCACCAGCCGCTGCACGCGACGGTCAACTACGACGGCCAGCAGACGGGCCAGCGAGGCATTCACTCCCGTTTCGAGACACAGCTGTTCGAGCGATTCGGTTCGGCGCTGGCG
>JBFWPD010000411.1:0-4084 GCA_050250175.1 Vicinamibacterales bacterium | reverse complement strand
GCGACGGTGTGCCGGACGCCGTACCTGGCGAGGCCGAGCCCGACCAGGTGGGCGGCAACACGATCGTCATGGAGGTGGCACCGAACCAATACCTGTTCCTGGTGCACCTCATGGCTGGCTCGCTTCGTGTCGCGCCGGGTGAACGGGTGAAGCGGGGTGACATCGTCGCCCACGTGGGCAACTCGGGAAACTCCAGCGAACCCCATCTCCACATTCACCTGCAGGACGCCCCCTCGCTCGAACGTGCACAGGGCATCCCCTTCTACTTCTCCAACTACGTGGACGTGAGAGCGAACACGTACGTCCAGCGCGGTATTCCGAGAGGCGGCATACGCCGCGGTCAGTATCGAGGCGACATCGTCCGCGCAGCCCACTAGAGCGCTTGGCGGGAGTGTGGCCCTCAGAGGTTGCCCGCACGAACACGAAAACACGAAGACACGAAGACACGAAGGCACGAAGGCACGAAACCTACTCTTCTTCGTGGCTTCGTGGCCTCGAGTTTGGAACTAGCGTCCTCTGAGCGTCCGGAGCGCTTCGAGATTCATCCGGTCGAGAGGATCGAGTTGCGCGACTCTCGGATTGTTGCAGACCCGGGGTGTCTTCTCGGTCTCGATCGCCATCCCGACGTGCGCCAGCCTCGAGTCGTGCAGCAGGCGCCGGAACGCCTCGAGACCAACATGACCTTTACCGACATGTTCGTGGCGATCGACCCTGCTGCCGCACGGCCGCTTGGAGTCGTTGGCGTGGAGAAAGCGGAGGCGCGCGAAGCCCACCAGACGGGCGAACTCGTCGAACGCCCTGGCATATCCGGATTCAGAGGAAATGTCATAGCCCGACGCGAGCAGATGACAGGTGTCGAGGCACACGCCGATGCGGTCTGAGCGGTCCGCGCCGTCAACGATCGCAGCGAGGTGGGCGAAACGGTGGCCGACGGCACGCCCCTGTCCCGCAGTGTGCTCGACGAGAATCATCGTGCCGTCGTCCGGCCGCATCGAGAACACCTCGCGGATCGCGTCGGCCACCAGCGCGAGCGCGTTGTCTTCGCTCTGGCCGGCGGCCGCCGTACCCGGATGAACGACGACTCCGAGAAGACCGAGCGCCCGTGCGCGTTCGAGCTCATCGGCCATTGCATCGATGGACTTCCGGCGCAGCTCGCCTTCCGGCGCCGCCATGTTGATCAGATAGCTTGCGTGAGAAACAACAGGCGTCAGCCCTGCGGCTGTGACCGCGTCACGGAACTGGAGCGCTTGACCGACGTCGATCGGTCTGCCGGCCCACTGCGCATTGTTCTTCGTGAAGATCTGCAGCGTCTCGCATCCATGCAGGACAGCGCGCTCCACTGCCCGAGTCAGTCCACCCGCGGTGGACATGTGAGCGCCAATACGCATCACGGGCGAGGATACCCGACAGCGGGCGCCTCATCCCGACGCTTCCCTTCGACGGTGCGGGATATGCAGGCATACGGCCGTGCCTGACGCTCTGCAATACGCAGCAGCGGCCTGCCATGCGAGGAAGGAAGGTGAGACGTGAAACACCCGAGCCGTATTGCCGTCGTTGGTCTGGTGATGTTTGGAGCTACCGCCTGCGACAACACTCCCACCGGACCGAGCGACGGTGTGACCGTGTTCTCGGAACCAGGCTATCAGGGCGACTCGCGCAGGTTCGACGGCAACGAGTTCGACCTCGAGGAAGTGCGTGGACCCTGCAATGGCACGACCAGCGACGACGGAGACTGGGACGACTGCATTGCGTCGATCCGAGTCCCCGCAGGCTGGGAGATTACGATCTACGAGCATCCGAACTACGAGGGTGGCAGCCGTACATTCCTGAACGACGTCTCCGCTCTCGAGTTCGAACCGGGTCCGTGCGGGGACGACTGGGAGGCCTGCGTCTCCTCGATCCGGGTCAGCCGGTAAGCCCGCCGCACACTCACGCCGTCTGCTGCCGGCGCCTCCGCCGTGCGGCCGACTTGGCCTGTTTGGAGAGCGCCCGCTTCGAGACCGAGCGTTTCGACTCGCGCTTCAGACGCCGCAACGAGGCCCGCGACCTGCGGGCCGACGTCTTTCTCTTGCGCCCGCTCTGTCCTGCGCGATAGGCGCGCGCGGCTTCCTTGCGCGTGCACCTCTGCTTCATCAGAAGTCACGAGAGCAACCATGCACGTGTGCTGCCAGCCGCAGCTCTACTTGAGCGACGCCATGTCGATGACGAAGCGATATTTCACGTCGCTTTTCAGCATCCGCTCGTACGCGTCGTTGATCTGGCCGATGGCGATTTTCTCGATGTCGCACACGATGCCTTCGCGCGCGCAGAAGTCGAGCATCTCCTGCGTCTCCTTGATACCGCCGATCCCGGAGCCGGCGAGCGTCCTCCGCGCCATCAGCATCGGAAAGATGGCTGGAGAGGGATGCGGCGTCTCCGGCGCTCCCACCAGCACGAGGGCGCCATCGCGCTTGAGCAGGCTCAGGTACTCATCGAGGTCGTGCGAGACCGCCAGCGTGTCGATGATCAGATCGAAACTGCGCCGCTGGGCCCTCATCGCATCGGCATCGCGGGAGAGGACGACCTGGTCGGCGCCGAAGCGCTTGCCGTCGGCAATCTTGCCTGGCGAGGTCGTGAAGAGCGCGGTCTCCGCGCCGAGGGCATGCGCGAACTTGAGGCCCATATGTCCCAGCCCCCCGAGACCGACGATCCCCACGCGCTTCCCCGGTCCGGCTTCCCAGTGTCGCAGCGGCGAATAGGTCGTGATACCGGCGCACAACAGCGGAGCTGCCGCCGCGGTATCGAGCTGCGGCGACAGGCTCAGGCAGAACGCTTCAGCCACGACGATATGACTGGAGTATCCGCCGTACGTGTGGTCGCCGGGCCGATGCGGGTCGAGCGAGTTGTAGGTGAAGACCGTGGCCCCGCGATCGCAGTACTGTTCGAGCCCCTCACGGCATCCATCGCATTCGCGGCAGGAATCGACCATGCACCCGACGGCCGCGAGGTCGCCGACCTTGAACCGTGTGACGCCGCTGCCGACAGCCGAGACGCGTCCGGCAATCTCGTGCCCGGGCACGCAGGGATACAGCGTCCCTTCCCATTCGCTGCGAACGGTGTGCAGGTCTGAGTGACAGACACCGCAGAAGAGGATCTCGATGACGACGTCCTCGGCGCCAGGTTCCCTGCGGTCGAATGTGAACGGGCCGAGTGGTGACGTCGCGCTGGCGGCAGCGAATGCTCGCGCTTTGCTCATTGTGTTGGTGCCCCCGGGATTCTGATGAAGATGGCGTGGACTTTACGTTATCGCGTCTTTGGGAGAAGCTGATCGGCCATGTTCGTCATCGAGCTGGTGTACAAGGCCGACCTTGCGACGATCGACGCTCACATGAAAGCGCATGTGGCGTTCCTGAAGAAATATTATGCGACCGGCAACTTCCTTGTCTCGGGGAGAAAGATCCCGCGCGACGGCGGGATCATCCTCGCGGTGGGCGACAGCAGGCCGCAGATCGAAGCCATCGTCAGACAGGACCCCTTCATCGTCCACGGCCTGGCCGACGTCCGGGTGATCGAATTTCGAGCCAGTCAGCGCGCCGTTGATATCCAGGCGCGTATTGGCGAGTCGGCTTGAGGTCCGTGGCTCACGAGACCAACGGAACCCACAGCACCAAAAGGACGCAAGAGGATCTCCAAAGCACCTAGAGGACCCTGTAGGGACCTCAATGCCTCTCACAACGTTGGCACCATCCAGGAAAACACGTACGCCTGCAACATGGCGAGCACGCCCATCGCCGCGGTCAGCACGAGGCTGTGGAACACGACGCGCGTGAGGATCTCGCCTTCGCGGCCGACGGCATTCACACCCGCCGCGCCGACCGACAGGTTCTGCGGGCTGATCATCTTGCCCATCACGCCGGCGGATGCGTTGGTTGCGCCCATGAGCACCGGATCGAATCCCGAGATGCGTGCCGTCTGCGCCTGCAGCGGACCAAACAACGTGTTCGATGCGGTGTCGCTGCCTGTCAGGAACACGCCGATCATTCCCAGGAACGCCGCGAAGAACGGGAACACCACGCCCGTCCTGGCGAGCGCGAGGGCCATCGAC
>JBFWPD010000410.1:0-4090 GCA_050250175.1 Vicinamibacterales bacterium | reverse complement strand
CCAGATAACGAAACCGGCGGAGGACGGCCCGACCGTCGTCGATTCTGCGGATCCACGCCGCCAGATCCGTTTCGGCGCCGAAGAGGAGACTAGCACCCGCGCGGGCGAGCCGAGCGGGGGTGACGTCGTGCCGGCCGCTTCGCACCGCCACGTCTGCCCGGCCGACCCGATGCTCTCGCCGGACCTTCTCAGCGACGAGCAGACCCACCGCCTCGTTCGGGATGACCACCAGCGCACCCCGCCTGCCGCCGACATCCGCCTGCTCGAGCACCTCGTCATCCAGCGCGTTCCCGACTACGCCGTCCAGCCCATCGGCCCGCGCGGCAGCGATCGCGTCGCGATCCGTGTCCACCAGCACAACCTCCTCCCCGTGGGATCGCAATGCACGACCAAGCACTCGAGCGAGTGAATTCGCACCCGCGATCACCCAACCAGAGTCCGAGCGTCGCCGGACCCCCAGGAGGCGGGCGACCGGTTCTCCCCCGAGTCCCTCGATCAGCACCGTCGCGGCGATAACGAGGAACACCAACGCGCGCAGCTGAAGGCCTTCGGACACACCCTGGGCCACGAGGTCACGCGCGAACAGCGACGCGACAGCGGCGGCGACGATGCCGCGCGGGCCGAGCCAGGCCAGAAAGGCCCGCCGCCGCAGGTCCATCCCCGACTCGCGCGTGCTGATCCAGACCGCGATCGGACGGACGATCGCCATCAGGACGAAGACGGTCGCGGCGCCCCTGACGCCCAGCGCAGCGAGCTCTGCTGTCCGGACGTCGGCGGTGAGCAGAACGAACAGGAGTCCGACGAGCATGACAGTGAGCTGCTCCTTGAACTCGCGCAGCTCGTGGCCGGGTTGCCCGTGGCGGTTGCCGACTATCATCCCGGCGATGGGAGCAGCCATGATGCCGCTCTGCGGTAGCACCACCTCGCAGCTCGCGTAAACCCCGAGGAGTAGCGCCAGGGTCGAGACGCTCTCGAGACCCTGCGGAATCAGCCGGCGTGTGCCGAGCACCCGCGCCAAGACCCATCCCGCCACAGCTCCCATCATCCCGCCGAACACGAGGCGGGTAGGAATCCCGAGCAACCCTCGCGCCGCCGCCCCGATCTCCTGGGAAAGCACGAGTTCCAGCGCCATCACGGACACGATCGCCCCGATCGGGTCGATTAGTACGGCTTCGGCTTCCAGAATCGTGTGCACGTCGCGCTCGACGCGCAGACGCCGGAGCAGCGGCGTTGTCACCGTCGGCCCGGTTACCACGACCAGCGTACCGAAAGGGACGGCGACGGTCCACGGCCAGCCCATGATCCAGCGCGAGGCCAGCGTTCCTCCCACGGCGGTCACCGCAGCCCCCATCGTGATCAGACGGCGTATAGTGATCGCCTCCGCACGCAGACGACTCAGCTCGAGATGCAGCCCTCCTTCGAACAAGATCACCGCCACAGCCGAACCCACCACGGCGTGCAGGCCGTCGCCGAGGGTTTCCGGACGGATCAGATTTGTGCCATCGGGGCCAAGCAGGAATCCGGTAAGCAACAGCAGAACGATGCCGGGGAGGCGGAGATGCCGGGCCGCGATCTGAGCGGCCATGCCGGCCGCTAAGGCGATCGCGAAGGTGAGCTCAGGCGCGTCGAGGTTCATTCCGAGGGAGGCACATCCGACGAAGCGGAAGGGGCGCCCGACAGGACAACCCACCCCGCGACGCCTGCGGCAAGGGAAGCCCCCATCACGCCGAGCTTCGCCGACTCGAGCATCGCTCCTTCGCCGAAGGCGAGTCCGGCGATGAAGAGCGCCATGGTGAAGCCGATACCGCAGAGCATTCCGGCACCGGCCATGAGGCGCCAGGTGACCCCGGTCGGCCGCGCGGCCAAGCCTGAGCGCTCGGCGAGCCAGGAAAAGCCGACGATCCCGATCGGCTTGCCGAGCAGCAGTCCAGCGGCGACTCCGAACGTCACAGGACTTCCGAGGGCACTAAGCGAAAGCCCGCGCAGCGTAATTCCCGCATTCGCGAACGCGAACAGCGGCAGGATCGCGAATGCAACCATCCCAGCCAGCGCGTGCTCGAAGCGCACGAGGGGCGGCTGTGCGCCTTCGCATAGCGCCTTGAGCTCATGGATCGCCGTGTGATGACGCGCGTCACACAGGGCTTTCGCGTCCGGATCGTCGGAAGTGTCCTCTGCAGCGCGGCGAAAATTCTCAAGCGCTTCGCCGGCGCGGCCCAGAAAGGCGTGTTCGTCGAGCCGCGTACGTACCGGCACTACCAGCGCCAGGAGCACGCCCGCGAGTGTGCCATGAATGCCGGAGGCGAGCACCGCCACCCACAAGCCGAGCCCCAGGAGCGCATATGCCACCGCGTGCCTTACGCCGGTCAGGTTGGCCGCGAGCGCGGTGCCGAGCATGAGGCCGGCAACCGCCAGCTGACCCCAGGCGATGTGAGACGAGTAGAACAGGGCGATCACCAGGATCGCACCCAGATCGTCGACGATCGCGAGCGCCGCGACGAACACCCGCAGGCCATGAGGAATCCGATCGCCGAGGAGCGCCAGTACCCCCAGGCTGAACGCGATGTCGGTCGCCATCGGGACGCCCCAGCCATGCACGGATTCCTGACCCAGGTTGAGCGTCAGGTAGGTCGCCGCCGGCACGATCATCCCGCCGAGCGCCGCGACCATCGGTAGAGCGGCGCTCCGGCCCGAGGAAAGCTCGCCCGCTAGCACCTCGCGCTTGATCTCCAGACCGACGACGAAGAAGAACAACGTCATCAATCCGTCGTTGATGAGATGACGGAACGTCGTGTGAAAGACGTTCGCACTGAGGCCGATCACCACCTCGGCTTCCCACAGAGCGTGATAGGCGTCCGCCCACCTGGAATTCGCCCAGAGAATCGCGGCGGCCGTCGCGATCAGCAGTACGATGCCCCCGGACGCAGAGGTTCGAGCGAATCGCCGGAAGGGGTCGAGCAAGCGATCGACCAGCGCGGACTCATCCGCTCGAGACTCCACGACCCGGGGCATCGGCGTTCAGCGCGTGGCGAGGAGGCCGAGGAGGATCTCGCCATCATGGTTCGAGCGCGCTCCCCTCACCTCCGCCTCGGAGTCACAGCTCTCGACCAGGCTGAGCGACGAATACCTCGCTCTGGCACGCGATTCGCCGGTCCTCCGCGCTCCGCCGGCCAGGCAGGCGCATGGACCAGCGCACCGGTGCGTCGGCTCCGGCGTCGAGGCCCGCCGGATCGCGGTGCTCCACCAGCAGCGCGAGGCTCGCGTCAGCCTTGGCGTCGTGGCGTAGGAGGATGTACTCCGCGCCCGCGCCCAGGTCATACGGCTGGCCACGCGCAGTTCGTAGTTCGCCTCCAACCGCACGAAAGCGAAGGGTGCCCCCCTGTCTTCAACGGGTGATGGTCGTATGCCGAGCCCACCGTCCACGAGCGCTTGTTCACGAACGTGTCGCCGCCGCAGTCCATAGCCGAAGGACGCATCCACTGACACCTCCCGTGTGGAATCAGTCCAGCCCGCAGCGACGTGCGCCGCGGCGGTGAGCGAGGAACGGTCGGAGGCGGGCGAAAAGCATACTGGAAAGATCCTTAGCGAGCGGCAACTGGACGGGAGCGAGTGTACCCAACCCCGGGCGAGGCGTTCGCGCGACCACGGACGCGCGCGACCTCCGGCGGCGATCGGCGAACCACGGGAAGGCGCAGGGGCATGCTAAGATCCGATGAGATTCTCGGTGCGTATCGAGGACTGAGTATTTCGAGCGTCAGGCAATTTCGGCGCCGCGGAGCTGGGTTAGATCCCGCTAGCAGCTCGTGGTCGACAACCCTTGAATGAGGCCGACCGCGCCGGACGAGGACGACGCCTGGCGCCAGCGACACCATGGGCGAAGGTGTATGGGTCAGGATAGCCGTTCTCGGAGAACGGTTTCTCAGCGGTGACCTTTTCCAATTTTGACCGCCGGGGCAAGATACTGAACAGAAGTCCAGGAAAATCCTGGATCCTCCGGTGCAACTCCATGGCGGGAAAGGATCACAAAGTCCCTGAACGGAGGGACGAGCGGCCGAGAAGATTCCTTACCAGCCTTCACGTACTCTCCAGCGGG
>JBFWPD010000409.1:0-4100 GCA_050250175.1 Vicinamibacterales bacterium | reverse complement strand
TCTCGTCGTCTCCGGCGCGCGTTGTCGCTTCTGCCATCGGTTTCCTCCGTGTGGCAGTATGCGCCACAGATTCCATGAGCCCTGGAGAGCGCCGGGGCCCCATCGCTTAGTACCGCCACGCGGCGAGCTTACCCGCGCGACCGGCCTTCTGGTCCTTCAACGTGAGGATGCCACATCCCGCGGCGCCGACGCGCGGCACCTCCGCCGCTTGCGCGCCTGGCGATCACATCCCACTCCGGCATTGGCGCTCGGTCATGTGACATGATACTGTCACATAATTAGACATCATCATGTCTGCCCGCCTGGGGCGGCGCCGCCGCGCCGAGGTGCCCCGATGACGACCCACTTCGCTGACCTTCCCCGAGCCTTCACGGCGCTCTTCAGCAGCGGCCTGTTCTGGATGATGGTTCTGTTCACACTGCGCGACGTTCCCTTGCGTGAAGAAGGCGTCTGTCAACTCACGCTGTCCGTGAATCGTCTGCAGCCGGCGGCTGTTCCTGTCGTCGTGAGCATGGCTGCCGGAAGCTCACGACCCACGACACTCGAGGGCTACCTATGTCACGAAAGCTGAACCCACACACACGCGTCGCCCATCTCCGCCGCGGCCGCGGATGGTCGCAGTCCGAACTGGCGGAGAAGGCCGGCGTTTCGCGCGCCGGGATCAGTGCGATCGAAATGGGCCGGCTGGTGCCGTCGGTCGCGGCCGCACTTCGTGTCGCGTCGGCACTCGGCGAATCAGTCGAGTCCGTCTTCGGCGACGCACCCCTGCCCGTCCTGCGATGGGCGTGGGCGCCGGCAGGCACGAGCGATGGACGGGCGTGGCAGGCCACGGTCGGCCGCCAGGTCCTGACCTTCGGAACGGAGCCCACGGCCGCAGGCACGATTCCGCACGACGGCTGGACCGACGGGCGCCGATGGGTTCAGCGTTCGAACGCTTCACTTCCCGATCGCACGCTGGTGGTCGCAGGGTGCGATCCCCTCGTCGGCCTGCTCGCCCGGGAAATGGCGACCACTCATCAGATCCGTGTCCTGCCGCTTCTCCGGTCGAGCACCGCGGCGCTCGCGCTCCTTCGACAGGGTCTTGTGCATGTCGCAGGGATTCACTACTCCGACAGCGCCAGCCGCTCCGCCAACGACCGCGTCGTCAGGGGCACGCTCGGGCCGGGCTATCGGCTGATGCATCAGCTCCGCTGGGATACGGGCATTGCGCTGACTGGACATCGCCCTGAGCGTTCCGCGGCCGCCCTGCTACGCGCGAACGTGCGCTGGGTGAACCGCGAGGAAGGCTCGTCGGCGCGCCGCACCTTTGATGTGCTCCTGGGATCGCGCCGGCGGCCGAGCGGCTACGAATGCGTCGTGCGCGATCACCGGGCAGTGGCGGCCACCGTCTCGAGCGGATGGGCAGAAGCCGGTGTCTGCATCCGTCCAACCGCGACCGAGGCCAGGCTCGGCTTCATTCCGGTCCAGCAGGAAGCGTACGAGCTCTGCGTGTCCGAGTCCCTGAGTGACGACCCGCGTGTCCGCGCGCTTCTCGCCACACTCCAGTCCCCGGGCTACCGGCAGCTTCTCGACGATGTCCCCGGCTGCAAGGCCGCCCGGACCGGCGACGTTCGTCCGGTGGCTTGATCCAACACGGTCCAGCATCGACGGCGGTCCAGCAGACCACCGCCCTGAGGAGTCCTGCGATGTCACAGCAATCACCCTGGCGCCTGCCTGGCGCGACGGCCCTTGCCCTGGCTCTTGTCATGGCGGCGACAGCGCCGGACGGCGCGTCAGCGCAAGTGCCCAGCGCTCCTGCGGAGACCCAAGAGCCGGATACCGACGCTTCGGATATGGACTACGTATTCAGGCTTGGCGAGATCGTCAACGTCGCGGCGCCGGCGATCGGCGTGCCTGGCGTGGCGGGCTCGCTCATCACCAGGGACCAGACCTGGACCTTCGAGAAAAGCAGCCTCGAGCAAGCCGTCAGCATGATTCCCGGCGTCGTTGGCACCTTCGCCGACAACGGTCGCCGAAATGAGTCCGACATCTTCGTGCGCGGATTCGGTCGGCTGCAGGTGCCGCTCATGATCGACGGCGTACGCGTGTACCTGCCGGCTGACAATCGACTCGACCTCGCGCGGTTTCTGACGGCGGATATCGCCTCCATACAGATCCAGAAAGGCTACTCGTCCGTGCTGGATGGTCCGGGAGCGATGGGTGGCGCAATCAACCTCGTGACCGTCAAACCAGTGAGGCCGTTCGAGGCAGAGGCAGGAGTTTCCGCCGGCGGCCGCGGATTCGAAGGCTGGAATACCCACGTGATGGTGGGCTCACGCCAGGAACGCTACTACGCGCAGGGAAGCCTCACGTTTCTCGACCGAGATGCGTGGAGTCTGTCCGGCAACTACGAACCGACCGCAACGTCACTGCAGCCGAAAGGTGAACGTATCGCGTCCAACAGCCGGGACTCGCGCGTCAATCTGAAGTTCGGGTTCACGCCGACCGCCAGCAACGAGTACGCCATCAACTACGTCCGCCAGGATGGTGAGAAGGGCGGCCCAGTCAACGTCTACAACAACCCGCCCATCCCCGGGGCAAGCTTCTGGACCTGGCCCGAATGGAACGTCCAGAGCATCGCATTTCTCTCCAACACCCAGATCGGCACGGCCTCGTATCTCAAGGCCAAGGTGTACTACAACACGCTGGACAACCTGCTCAGCTCGTTCGACGACCTGACGTACACCACACAGAGCCAGCCGCGCGGCTTCAACAGTCCGTACGACGACCACGCGTACGGCGTTGGGCTCGAAGCCGGAACCACGCCGGCGGCCGCACACACGGTCAAGGCCGCGCTCCACTATCGCGGCGACGTTCACCGCGAGGAGTCGTTCAACCGGCCGACACACCCGACGCTGAGCAACGTCGAGCCGCGCACTGAAACCTCGCAGTACACATGGGCGGTCGCAGTCGAAGACACACTCCGCGTCTCTCCGGCAATTGACCTCGTGGGCGGCCTCGCGTACGAAGCGTTCGAGGTCACCAGGGCCGAGGACTTCTCATCGGCGCGCGGCATCTTCGGATATCCCACCGGCGGCTCTGGCGCAATGAACTGGCAGGCCGCCGCGATCTGGCGGTACTCGGCTTCTCACGAGGTCCACGCGAGCGTGTCGAACCGCACCCGGTTACCCACATTCCACGAGTTGTTCAGTACCCGCTTCGGCACCGCCACCCCCAATCCTGATCTTGGCGCCGAGCGGGCGACAAACCTCGAGATCGGCTGGAAGGGGCTCCTGATGCCGGGACTCAACCTCTCGGGCGCAGTCTTCTACAGCGATGTCCGCGACGTGATCCAGACAGTCGTCCTCGCGGACGATACGACGCAGTATCAGAACGTCGGTAACGGCGAGTTCTTCGGTGTGGAGCTCGAACTGGAAGCGGCAGTGTCCGATCGGCTGACCGCTGGCGGCAACTACACGCTGATGAACCGGGCGATCAGGGACGCTCTCATCCCGGAGCTCCGGCCAACCGGCGTCCCGACCAGCAAGGCGTTTCTCTATGCCGCGTGGCGAGTGGTCGATCGCCTGATCGTCACACCCAGCCTCGAGGCCGCCGACGACCGGTGGAGCGACATCAATCCCAATCCGCCGGTGCCGCCGTTCCCGTACGTGAAGACCGGCGGTCATGCGCTGTTGAATCTCGACGCGACCTACGAACTGCCTCGCAACGTCGACGTGGCCATCGGAGTCCAGAACCTGGCCGATCAGAATTACGAGCTCGCATGGGGGTATCCACAGCCCGGACGGACGTTCTACACGAGGCTTCGGGCCGGGTTCTGAGCATGAGACACATCATTCCTGTTCTGCTGGCCGGGCTCTCGCTCTCGCCCTGGCCGAAGCACGCCGGCCTGTTCGCGCAGGACGCGCCTGGTGCGCGCGTCGTCTCCACCATCACCTTCGACGAAGGCGAGCCCTCAACGGTCCACTGGGAACCGTCCAACGGCACGCTCTACATCGCCGACAACGAGAACAACCAGGTGTGGTCGTGGACGGAGGCGGCCGGTCTACGCAAGGCCTGGACGCTTCCGGATCCAGACGGCGCGCTCGCGGCGAAAGCCACAC
>JBFWPD010000408.1:0-4113 GCA_050250175.1 Vicinamibacterales bacterium | reverse complement strand
AATGGCTTGGAGAATCTTCGCGTCCGTCTGCTTGAGCTTGAGCTGGATATGGACTTCGTTGTTGCCGCTGGCCTGGTCGGCCATGTCGCCCTGCCGCGTGTTGTTCTCCATCGAAGCCTGGAGCGGTTTGATGCCGCCGGTCCCGAGGAGCTCACCTCGCTTCCTGAGCAACGCGTCCTTGAAATTCTGCAGGTCCATCGAATGCTAAACCCCCACCCTCGACCGGGTTATTCGACGAAGTGGTAACTCCGAATAATAACACTCTTCCCCGTAGAGTTCGCCCCTGCAGGAGGCTTCCCGGCTAGACGAGAAATGCGTAGCGCGCAAGAAACATTGCCGCAAACACCAGGAGCACCGGGTGCACCTCGTGCCGCCGCCCGGCGATGAGCTTGAGGGCGACGTAGGCGATGAGCCCGAACGCCACGCCCTCGGTGATGCTGACCGTGAACGGCATGACGATTACCGTCAGGAACGTCGGAATCGCCTCGGTGGGATCGTCCCAGGCCACCTGCTGCAGGCCCCCGATCATCATCGTCCCGACGAGTATCAGTGGTGGCGCGATGATGGGATAGAGGGTGGCCGACTCAGAGGGAATGCCACCGCCGATGGTTCGGACGAGCGGATGAAAGAACAGGGCAAGCAGAAACATCACGGCTGTCACCACGCTGGCCAGGCCCGTGCGGCCACCGGCGGCGACACCCGATGCACTCTCGATGTATGCCGTCACCGTCGATGTCCCGAGGGTCGCACCAGCCATCGTCCCGACGGCATCCGCCAGAAACGCCTGACGCGCCCGAGGGAGTGTGCCGTTGCGCATGAGACCCGCCTGCTGCCCTACTCCGACCAGCGTGCCCACTGAGTCGAAGAGGGCGAGAAAGAAGAACACCAGGACCACGGGCCACATGGCGGGGCTCAGCGCTCCGGTGATGTCGAGCGCGAATGCGGTGGGCGCGATGCTCGGGGGCCAGCTCGCCACGCCTCCGAATGTCACCAGGCCGCTCGCCAGACCGACGGCTGTGCTCGTGCCGATTCCCCAGAGGAATGCTCCTGGCACGCGCCGCACGACGAGTGCGGCCGTCACGAGAAGTCCAAAGAGTGCCAGCAGCACGGGCGGATGCCGCAGGTCTCCGATGGCAACGAGGGTGCCTGGCGCACCGACGATGACGCCGGACCATTGGAAACCAATCATCGCGATGAGGAGTCCGATGCCTGCGGCGATCCCGTGTTTGAGTGACGATGGAATGGCCGTGATTGCGAGCTCACGAAGGCCGAAGCCCGCCGTGACCACGAAGATCGCGCCGGCAATGAAGACCGCACCGAGCGCCACCTGCCATGGCACCTGCATGCCGAGCACGACGCTGTACGCGAAGAAGAAGTTGTGCCCCATCGCGGGCGCCACGCCGATGGGATAGTTGGCAGTCAGGCCCATCAGGAGCGTCGCGAAGGCCGTGGAGAGGCACGTGGCGACCATCACCGCCCCGAAATCCATGCCCGCAGCGCTGAGCACGGCAGGCTGCACGAAGACGATGTACGCCATCGTCATGAACGTCGTGATGCCCGCGAGCACCTCCGTGCGGACCGTGGTGCCGTTGGCAGCGAGGGCGAACTGCCGCTCGAGCAGGCTCAAGGGATCACTCGGATCGGAGCGTCGACAGCGGCTTGTGTCGCAGGACGTCGAGACTGGACAGAACGCCGATCGTGCCGACGAGGAGCGCCGTCACGACAACGCCGGCAAGATGTTCTCCCGGCAGCATCCGCCACGGGATATCGAGGGCGAAGCGGCTGACGCCCCAGTTCAGGACGACTGCTCCGCCCGAGCCGACAATTCCCGCGAGCAGGCCGAGCACGCCGTACTCGAACACCAGCATTCTCGCGATGGCGCGCGAGCTCGCGCCGAGGGTCTTGAACACGGCCGCTTCATACACGCGCTGGAACTTCGTCATCGCGACAGCGCCGATCAGGATGAGCGCGCCGCTCATGAGCACCAGCGCCCCGACGACGCTGATCGCGAGCGTGACCCTCGACATGATGTCGCGGACGATAATGAGAATCTCCCGGAAATCGACGACGGTGACGTTCGGATGCTGCCGTACGAGCTCGTGCTGGAATCGCCCGCGCGCCGCCGCTTCCGCGGGCCCCTGCACGGGCGCGATGAACGTGTGCGGGACACCGGCGAGCGATCCCGGCCGGAACACGAAGATGAATCCACCGCTTCTCGAGTCGCGCCAGTCCACGGACCGGACGCTCGTGACGCGCGCGCTCACCTGGCGTCCCAGGATGTCGAATCGCATCACGTCCCCCGGATAGATCTCGAAGCGCTCCGCGACTTCCTCCTCGACCGACACCTCGGGCTCCGTGCCTGGGCCGTTCCAGAAGGTGCCGTCAAGGATTCGCTCGTTCGCTTCGAGCGTGTCGCGATACGTGATCGTGTATTCGCGGCCAAGCGAGCCGCGTTCACGAACATCCTCGAAGCTCTCGAGCGTGGTCTCGCGCCCTTCGACGCCGACGACGCGTGCCCTCATGACCGGGATCAGCCGGAATGCGCCAGCTTCGCTGGCCGGATTCTCGAGGAAGCTCCGGACCGATTCCGCCTGGTCGGTCTGAATGTCCATGAGGAACATGTCAGGAGAATCCTCCCGGAACTCGAGCGAGAACTCCTGCAGGAGGTTGGCCTGGAGCGAACGGATGCCGACGATGAAGAAGGCTCCGAGACCGACCGCCAGGAGGATCACGCGGGTCTGGTTGCCCGGTCGTGACAGGTGCAGCACGGCATGGCGCAGCGGGAAGGACTTCGAACGGGCCAGTGGTGCGACGAGACGGACGAGTCCGCGACCGGCCAGCTGCAGCACGAACGCCACGAGGGCGAAGCTGGCGCACACCACCAGACCGACTTCCAGCGAAGCGGCCTGCCACGCAGTGAGACCCACCAGCGCAGCGCTGACGAGCGCGATTGCGGCAATGCTGGCGTAGTCCACGCCCCGCGTTGCGGACTCGTCCCGCAGCAGCAGCGAGGGCTTGACGAAACGAACCTGGAGCAGCGGAACGATCGAGAACAGGAGCGAGACGAGCACGCCAATCCCGAGGCCCTGGGCCGCCGCGCTCATCGACACGCCGTAGTCCACCTCCGCAAGTAACGGAGCGCTGTCACTTACTGCAAGCGGCAGAAGCTTGAGCGCCAGCGTCGCGAGGCCGACACCGAGAACGCTTCCGGCCAGGCCAAGGGTCATGACCTGGACGAGGTATACGGCGATGATCTGCTGGCTGGCCGCGCCGAGGCACTTCAGAACGGCGATGCTCCGGATCTTCTGCAGAACGAACACACGGGTCACACTCGAGACCGCGATGCCGCCGAGCACGACGATGACGAGGCCGACCAGGCTCAGATAGTTCTCGGCACGCTCGAAATCCCGTCCGATCTCGTCCTCGGAAGCGCGGAATGAGCGCGCGTTGACGAACTCCCCTTCGAGATCGGATCGAAGGTTCTCCACGAGGTCCTCGACCCGGTCCTCTGCCACCTTCACGAGGACGAGCCGGCGCGCGCGGCTGCCGATCGTGAGAAGTCCCGTCGCTGGCAGATCGTCCATTGCCATCAGCACGCGCGGGCCCATGCTGAACTCCCCCACACGGCGGCCGGGTTCTGTCGTGATGATTCCGCGAATCGTGAACGTCGACTCGCCTATGACGATCGCGTCGCCAACGGCGATGCTCAGCGACGTCAGGAGCTCCGGCCGGACAATCACGCCCCGGTTCTGGATCAGCGCATACGAGTAGGCCCTTCCATCCGCAAGGCCGACGGTGCCGTAGAGCGGAAACCCGGGCGCCACTGCCCGGAGCTCCACCATCCGGGTAAAGGGCCGGGACTCATCGGCCGGCCTCACCATCGTCGGTGTCTCGATGGTCTCAGTGCGTCCGGTCACGCCGGCTTCAGCGAGACGGCGGTCGATGATGCCGCGTGCGTTCTCGGTCCAGTCCCGGCTCGTCGAGATCAGGACGTCTCCCGCCATCAGCGCCCGCGCTTCCTCGCCGAACACGACCCTGACGGTCTGGATGAGCGATCGAAGCGCGACGATGGCGGCCACGCCGATCGCGATGCAGACAAAAAAGAACAACAGC
>JBFWPD010000407.1:0-4116 GCA_050250175.1 Vicinamibacterales bacterium | reverse complement strand
ACCGAAGTCAGAAAGCAAGAAGGCCGGCGCGGTATGCACGCGCCGGCCTACTCATTCTTGTCGTAGACGCTAAGGCATCCGCATCATGCGATGCGGCGCTTCGCCCATCCCAGAACGCCAAGCCCGAGCGCGCCGAGAAGCGCGGCGCCCGGAACAGGAATCAGATAGAGCTGGTCCTGCTTGTGGTTGCCATAGGTGTACGGGGCGCCAGGCTCCCACGTATTAACGATCCGTACCGGACCAATTCCGTCGGTACCGTACAGGGTATGCCACGACCCGCCAGCGCTCGTCTGCGTCACGGCGTCGTTGTACCACGTCAACGCCTGCCCGCTGAGAGGTCCCGCGATCTCGCCCTCGATGAACCAGATCGCATTCTGCAGAGCCGCCGCCGATACACCGCGCCCGGCGCCTGTGTAGTCGTAGCTCGAGAGGAGCCCGCGCGCAAACTGCGAATAGAGATAGGCAGTCCGTGCGTCAAGGTTGTCCCCGTGAGTATCGTCGTAAGGCGTGCCGCTCGGAGGGTTGGGAACATTCGCTCCACCGAAGACCGCGCGCGAACCAGGTCCGCCGCCGACGTTCGTGGTGCTGATCACAGCGGTAACGGGGCTGTCAGTAAACTCGTCGTGCTCGACACAGAACGTCTGAAAGTCGAGCCGTCCGAGAGAAGTATCCTGGTTCTTTGTGAGTGGTGAGTAGGCGTCCAGGTTGAAGAATGCCGAGGTGGTCGTCGCCTGGCGAAAAGTGAACTCGCCGCCGCTACCAGAATAGTAGTTGCCGTTCGGGTTCGCATTGCCGGCATTCTGCGCCAGCCGGGTTAGCTGGACGTCGCCGACAAGCACGTCCGCTTGTGCCGCCGCGGCCAGAAGGCCAGCGGCGGAAATCATCGTGAAGAATCGCTTCATCTAATGTCTCTCCTCAGCCCATAGGGGCTCATTGAGTAGCTCTGTCCGCGTAGAAGTCAGAAGCAAAGCACTCAGCGCGGCGGGCTGCGGGGAGAGGTTTGAATTGTCCCAAACTCAAGGCACCATGCGAATTGCGCGGTTTCAAGTGCGAGGAATCGCTGTGGCTCAACCGTTCCGACGAATAGCGGCGCGTCGCCGGCGCGAATCTGCCCGCTTTGATCAAACGTGATGGGCAGAGTGTACCCGACCTGGGGTGCAGAGTCGTGGCACCACTCGGGTACGCTCCCGATGCTGCGGACGATTCGCCCCAACCGCCAGAGCCCGATCGACGCCAGGGCTGAGAGCGCGAGCGATGTGCCCCCCGGCCCTCCACCCAGCGTACGCTCCAACTGAGGATCTTGGAGGACGAGTGCTTCCGGCGACTCCGCCCAGTTCGGTTTCCGAACGGGGTTTGGACCGAGTGTGATAAACGGCGTCTTGGGGAAGTCCGCGACGGAGTCAGCGACGTAATACGGCGTTGAGTCCGCGCGCGCGGGTTGAGCCAACACCCCAGCAATCAAGACAAGATAGAGCGGAATCGCTGGCACATCATCCCCAGCTTAACGACTTCTATGAGATGCTAGCGGCGGCCGGCACGTCCGTCAACCCAATTGTGGCAGCCGAGTTATAGGACCTATCTGGCGATTTCATTCGTAAGCGTAGAGACGAGCGTGGATCGAAGCAGTGTCAGGAACTCGTATTGAACGCCTTCGAGATAACTATCGAAGTACGCCTCCCAAAGAGGGTTAGCGACCTTCTCGCCCGTTTCGATGCTGACCCGGACAATAATGACGTCCTCGGCCGGGACCGCGTCGAAATTGTCATCGACCGCCGCCGTCGTCACGGCTCCGATGGCGTCGACGACCTCCATTCCGCTCACGACAGCCCCGAAAACGGCATATCCCGGCTGGGTGAGCGTCGGGTCAAGGCTGTCGTTGTCGACCAGGTTGACGAAGAACTGCGCCTGGGCCGAGTTTGGATCGGTCGTCCGCGCCATCGCGATCGTCCCGCGCAAGTTGCGGAGACCGTTGTATGACTCGAGCACAATCGGATCGGACCGGGGTTCCTTCTCGACAAGCCCCGGGACGTAGCCCCCGCCCTGCACGACGAAGCCCGCAATCACACGGTGAAAGATCGTGCCGTCATAAAAGCCGGATTCAGCATAGCTGCGGAAGTTCGCGACAGTGACCGGCGCCGCGTCTGGATTGAGTTCGACCACGAACTCACCGAGCGACGTCGTGATGCGGGCGAGCGGCGGACCCTCGATCAAATAGTCGCCGTACGTCTCCAGATAGCAGCCCGAGCCAGTCAGAACCGTGGCGGCGAGCCCGGCCAGTAGTGCAAATCGCATTTGTATCACCCCTTGAGGTTCACGGATTCGCTTACGGTGACGTGGTCGACTGCGGCGCCGGCACCGGTGGTACGAATATTCCTGGAATGCCCGACCCGATGGATTGCAGAATTCCGCTCCGCAGGTCGTCCTGACGCTCAATGGCCCGGTTCGCATTGTACTGCTGCAGCGGATCGTAGTTCACGCCGATGCGGAACGGTCCGGCGAGAATGTTCTGGTGGAACCATTCCTGGAACAGCGTGTCCGCTGTGTGTGGTACCTGCAGCACATCACCGGAACAAAGTGCGATGTCGGGCGTCTCGCCTGCGAGGATCTTGTCGAGGTCGAGCTTGACCTGCACCTGTTCGCCCGTCCTGAGCGTCCGGACCAGCGTGCCTTCCTTTACGTGGATGTAGTCGCGAAGGCCGCCGGCGGCGGCGATTGCGCGCAGCAGCGAGAGCGAGCCGCCGGGAGGGAGCAGTATCGGCCCGGGCCGATTGACAAGGCCGGACATGTAAATGGCGCTCTCCTCGGTCGACTCGACGACGATGACGTCCCCCGTTTCAAGCGGTTCAGCGCCGAGGATTCGGCGCACGTCGTTGACGTCGTAGAGGTTGTAGGCCGACTCCGGTCGATCAGCCCGCAACGGGCGCACCCGAACCGCGCCGTTCGCATGCACGCGGCCGGCGTGATCGATGCCGCTCCCGGCGATTCCGTCGACGATGCCCGGCCCCGTCGGCACGCCGCCGCTGAATCCCCCTGCCAGCGCCAGCGCGTAGAGCACGTTGCGTTCGTTGCGCTGGAGCGAGACGAGGCCGGGGGAACGGACGCTGCCGAGCACGAGCACCGTCGTCGTCTCGGTCGATTTGAGCGTTAGATACACTGACAGGTCTTTGTAGAATTTTGGAACAAACACATCGAGGATGGCGCGCTCCGCTGCGGCGAGCGTCAGGCTGGAGATCTTGACTTCGCCGACCAATGGCAGAGCGACCTGGCCCTCGGCGTGCACCCGCGCATCGATCGTCGTCGACGCGAACCGGTCCTGAAGATTGGTGCCCACGAGCGTTAGCGTTACGACGTCGCCGATCTGCAGCTCGTAGGGTCGGTTTTCGGTGAGGGCGGCGTTCGCCGGATCGATCGCCGGCCCAACAGGGGCAGCGGCGAATTGCTCGCGGCTCAGCATCTCGTCATATGAAATCCTTCGATCGCTGCAGCCGGCGGCCCAGACGACGGACGCCGTCAGCCACGCGAGCCTCAGATACGCGCGGGACGCCTGGCGGATTCGATCGTCAGAAGACGGGTAGGGGTAGGTAGCCGCGCCCATAAAGCTTCCTCACAATGCATCGGGAAATTCGTAAGGACACCCAGTGCTTTACTTCTTATCGGTCGATGCCGCTTCGAGAATTCCGGCAATCTCTGCGCGTTGCGCGTCATCGAGGACGGCCGTTTCGCGGTCTATGTCGAGGGCGTTTTCGGCGCGAACCGCGGCCCCAAGCGGGTCCGACCGGGCGAGGATTCGGGCCGCCCGCAGCCAGGCCTTCGCGGCGGTCCCCGGCTCGCCGATCGCGAGTTGCGCAGCCTTTTCATACTCCCCGACAGCCTCGGCGCTACGGTTCGGCATTCGCTCCAGGATCGCCGCCCGAGTGTCGCGGAAGTGCGGGTTTCTTTCGTCGACTGCAAGCGCCCGATCCGCCAGGGCGAGCGCCTGTGAATAATCCTGCCGGTACTCGCTGAGAATCCAGGCGAGATTATTGAGCGACTCTCCGTGCGTTGGGATTTCCTTCAGGACCTCCTCGTACGCGGCCGCCGCCCCTCCGGTATTTCCATGCCGAAACTGAATTCCCG
>JBFWPD010000406.1:0-4125 GCA_050250175.1 Vicinamibacterales bacterium | reverse complement strand
CGCCGTTCCGGGCGAAGCTCTTCGGCACGTTCCGCGTCGAGACGGACGCCGGTGAGGTCGATGGCTGGTCGATCCAGAAGGCGCGAGAACTGCTCGCCTACCTTCTGGCCCACGGCGGGACGCCGGTCCTGCGCGACACGGCAGCGGAGGCGCTTGGTCTCAGCGGAGAGAACCAGGGAGGACATCCGCTCCCCAACGCCGCCTACCACGTCCGTCGCACGCTCAGCCGGGCGGTCCAGGATCTCGAGGGCGAGATCCTCGTCACGGCACGTCAGCGGTACGCGCTGCGGGCGGGCCTGTTCCGCACAGACGTCGACGCCTTCGACGCGCACGTCGCCCGCGCCGAACGCCTGCAGGGCTACGAGGCGCTGGTTGAGTACCAGCGGGCGCTGGAGATCTGCCCGGCCGATTTCCTCGCCGAGGAGGACTACGAATGGGCCGACGCCTACCGGCACGACTACCAGAAGCGGTTCATCACGGCCGCCCACCGGGCGGCGAAGTTGGCGTGCGAGCTGCGAGACCCGAAGCTCGCGCTTCGCTTCTACGACGGGATTCTGCAGAGGGACCCAATCGACGAGGAGGCGGTACGCGAGGCGATGCGCTGCCACGCCGCGATGGGGGACCAGAACTCCGGGAAACGCCTCTACAAGAGGCTCATCGAGGATCTACGAGAGGCGCTCGATGATGAGCAGGCAGAGCCGATGCCGGAGACGACGAAACTGTTGACTAATCTCCAGGCATCCGGACGCGGTGACTGACTGGCTTCGGCGTCCTCCTTGAGGTCATGTGTATTGGACATCTCGCGGTCGTGGGTGTCAGGAAATCAGAGCATCAGTGACGGGCGAGGATAGTGCCGCCATGATCCCGCGTTGTCTCGCCCGAGCATCCGCCCCGGGCGATGAGTGAATTGAGGGAAAAGGATCAGAGCATCATTGGCTGAATGGACAAGGAGACATACCGCTCGCCCGGTTCGGACGTCACCCGGTGGTAGTAGTGAGCAAGGTTCCAGAAGACCCGCTCGCTGGACACTACGGTTCTCCGTTTCACCAGTAGGCCGCGGACATCCCTGAGATAATCCAGACTCAATCGGGCCGTGTGAGCAGCGCCCGCATTCGTGACGATTAAGCTCGCTGGCGCGACGAGTTCCACGAGTTCACGGACACGATCTGGGTGAGCGATTCCGTTGATGACGATCCGGCTGAGCCGGCCCGACACCACCAGCACAGGTAGCGCTGAACGGACGAGTTCCCAGCTCCGGCTGGATTCCGCGCTCTGCAAGTCGACGAACACGGTGTGCAGCCCACGGCTCGCTATCCATCCTGCAGCGTGCGCGGCATCCTGAGCGTCAACGAAGCCCACGGCGGGAACGGCGTTGAAGCCCGATCGAGCGATCATGTCGTACATCTTGAGGCTGCGCGCCCGATTCGCCGCACGCTCGATTGGCGGACGACCCACGTACACCGAGAAGGCGGGGCCGAGCACAGTCTCGATACCCGCTTTTCTTACCGCACGTACGAATGGGTCAGGCTGGCGCCAAATGGCTTCCAACTGGGGGTCCAGCGATGTTCCGACCAGGATGACATCCTTCGCCCCCCGTACTCGCAGTCGCTCCGTTGCATTCACACCCCCCACGAAGCTCCCGTTCTTGGAGACAAACTCGCCCAACGTGACCGCGACAACCGGCGGCAGTCGTTCCGGGAACTCCACCCTTCGGATGAGTTGCGGAATGTATGGAGGGAGAGGGCCATCGTAGGGCGCCGGCAGCTCAGCGGGTATCGAAAAGTCGTCCAGTTCCAAGAGCAGGTGCCCTAGATCTGGGGACTGGTGGTTGAGTGCACAGTGGCCGACCTCTTGCAACTCGACGCAGTCGCAGGCACGCGCATCTTCGCCGCGTTCCGGACAGTCGCCTACGGGACAGCGGGGACATGCGACGCCGAAGAGCCGGCGTTGGCTATTGGCGACGTCCTTCAAGCACTACCATAGCGATTCTGCCGTCGAGCGAACTCACCCACCCGACGTACGAGCGGCCGGCGTCGTGACACGTTTGGATCGCCTCGACGGCCTCTGGAGCAGCGACCCAACCTATGATCTGCCCCCGGCAGAGGACCCGAACACGGTCATCCCGGACTTGGACCGCGATCGAATCCCCTGTTTGGATCGACGCCTCGGCATCGAGCGATACCTCGATCACCATATCAGGACAAACGCTGGGCGGCGGGGGAGGGCCGATGGGATCTCGCGGTCCTATTGGCGTTGGAGGCCGATTCGGTATCTTCACCATGCTTTGCTCCGGAGCGGGAACAGATGTTCGGATTCTAAACCATACGAGGTCAGCTCGCGTCATTAGTCCGGTATGCGGCGAAGGCGACACGTGATGTCGCCGATAATCCATGCGGCATGTCGGCTTGGGAGGCCGGCTCCCCACCGCGAGAGACGCGCCGACATATCGGCGGCCTACGTCAACGGATTCATGTCGATGCGGGAACCTGGGTGGCCCCTCAGGTAATCGTCAGTCCGGCGATCGTCATGTTCTCTGCGATCCGGTCGTGAGGGATCAATGCGTAACGCCACGGTTTCCCGTCGTAGGTTGCGGCGTAGTCGGACGCGCGCTCGCACCACAATTCAGCTGCCGCTTTCTTTGCGAGCACGTCCGGCGCGGCCATCTGATTTCGCATCTTCGGTTCCAGCATCCAGATCGTGTCAGCCGTTTCGGCGACGAAGTCCGGCTGATACTCGTGCTGGTCGCCTCCGAGGCGGTACACGATCTGGAACTGGCTCTTCACGGGACGGAACCAGCGCTCAGACTCACGTTCGAGGATCACCGCCAACACACGCTCGGTGTCGGACTCGAACTTCTGCACCGGGTACAGGCATCGTTGGAACCCTGCGAAGAGGTACTTGGCCATGTTGCTCTTGTCGGTCGGCGCCTGCCGGTAGTCACGAGTGGGCTCCGTCTGCGAGTAGGCGGCGTCCTTGAGCTGGCTGAACCCCTTCCGGACCTCAACGTCGTACTCGACGTCGTCCTCCCAGTAATGGTCCTGCATCTGCGTATGAACGAATCGTGCGATTTCCCGTCGATAGAACCGGAGGACCTTGCTGACCTCTTCCCCGGACAAATACGTCCGGAAGTGCTCGACGACCTGCCCGGCCAGGTCGTACAGAAGGTCGGCGTGGGTGTCGTAGGCCACGTCGTCGAAATCGATCAGGCCCCACACGATGTGATCTTCCAGCCGCTCGTCGGCGGCTGCGCGAGGACCCAAACTCAGGACCTGGACCGCGTTCGTGCGCAGGTATTGGAGAAAGAGATCATCCTCTGGAGCCTGGTACCGGAGCCCGGAGAGGTCGAGGGTGCATGGCTTAAAACCGGAGCGCACCTCGCCCTTGGGCAGCACGAGAATGCGCGGGATGTCGATCGTCTGCTTCGCAACGAGCTCGGCCGTCTTCGCCACCACCGCCTTCAGGTCAGGTTCTTCGGTGAAGCCCTCCAGCCCCGGCTGCTCCACCTTGTATCGTTCCTGGACCTCCCGCAGCACCAGACTCTGGACTTCCGGCCGATCGAGGTATGACGCCGATGGGACCGCGTCCGGGCGATCCTCGAGCTCCTTAATGACGTCCCAAGCGATCTTCGCGACCTCGCGTTCGGCTGGCGACGCGAACAGCGGAACCTCAGCCGCACCCGCGTCCTCGGTAACGTCCGTCATCTGCGCCGGGGAAATGCCGAGTTTCGACACGAGGATCGACTGGGACACCACTGTCTTCGGCCTTATAGCCAGATCCATTTCGGTCAGTTCGATAGCCTGCATCCGCACGATCGAGTCCGCGCGATTCGCCTCGTCCACGATCTCCTGGAAGCGGACGTGTGCGACGATGCTCAGCCGGTCAACCGCGGCCACGCCGGTTCGTTTACCGTAGGGCAGCCGCAAGCCGCGCCCGATGGACTGCTCGATGAGCACCCTCGCGTTCGCGGCCCGAAGCGGGACGATCGTGTAAAGGTTGGTGACGTCCCAACCCTCTTTGAGCATGTTGACGTGGATGACGATTTCGGTCGGCTCGTCCGTGTGCTCGACCTTCAGAAGCCTTTCAATCATCTCCTCTTCGGCCGCGCCGCTGCGACTCGAATCCACC
>JBFWPD010000405.1:0-4134 GCA_050250175.1 Vicinamibacterales bacterium | reverse complement strand
GATCGGCCTCCGGCAGCGACGCGGGTCCGGTGAAGACCACCCCGTGAACGCCCCGGATGGCGTCGTAGACCGGATGAGCAAAGCGCACCGCCCCGATGGCCTCGAGAATCGCCGCACCCATGCGCCGGATGGCTGGAATGTGTTGCGCCGTCAGACCGAGTCCCGCCGCCTCGCTGTCGACGACCGCGTAGCACGCACCTCCATAGGCAAGATCGACTGGAAGCGTACGCCCGCCGGCGCGCACCGTCAGACCGCCTCGTACGACAAATGAGGGAGGCGCCGAGCAGGACACGGAGGTCACTCGAGGGCCGCCCGTCTCGAGCTTTGCGTGTCCCGCCACAACGCGAGCGCCAACGGGTCCAGCCACCGTGTCGAACACGAGGTGCCGGCCGTCTCCGCCGGGCACGATGAGACCCCGTTCGATCGCGATCGTCGACAGCGCGATGATGCCGTGGTCGAATGCATCGGCGAAGTCGCTGCCGTGCATGAAGAGCACCCCGGCGTTCGAACCGGGCGAGACGGGCTCCGTCAGCGCCGCCCCACACATGTCCGCATGGCCGCGCGGCTCGAGCATCAGCGCCTGACGGATGTGGTCGGCATGTCGCCGTGCCCAGGCCAGCTTCTCGGCCATCGTGCGGCCCGGTGGCGAGGGGAAGCCCTCGACCACAAGACGGAGCGGCATACCGCCACCATGCGCATCGATCGACCTCAGACGCTGCATTGCGGTTCTATAATCCCAGCTTCGAAGCTGACGCCGTACTTCATGAAAGGATCTCGATGGCTGTCATCGATCGCGGAAAGAAAGCCCCCGCCTTCAACCTCAAGGATCAGGAAGGCAAGACGCACCGGCTCGCCGACTACGCGGGCAAACCGCTCGTCCTCTATTTCTACCCGAAGGACGACACGCCTGGCTGCACGCAGGAAACGTGCGATTTCCAGGAACGGCTTCCGAGGTTCTCCAGGGACAAGGCGGCCGTCCTCGGCGTCAGCATTCTCGACGAAAAGAGCAAGGCGCGCTTCGCGGCGAAGCACAACGTGACCTTTCCGCTCCTCGCCGACGCCGATCACGAAGTCGCCGAGAAGTATGGCGTCTGGCAGAAGAAGATGCGCTACGGCCGCTCCTACATGGGAATCGTGCGAACGACATACCTCATTGGACCGGATGGGAAGGTCGCCGAGCGGTGGGACATCGTCAAGGTGGACGGCCACGCCGAGGCCGTGCTGGACAAAGTCAAAGCCCTGGAGCGCTGAGAGCACGCTGCCCACGTCCGGTCACGAGCTCGGCGATCACAAACACAAAGGGCGGCGAGTTCTCGCCGCCCTTTCCTTCCCGCAGCCGCCCCGGAGGGGGCTTTACTGCTGTAACGCTGCTTCCTCACTCAGGAACGTCTGATACCCCTGTTCGCTCGTGATCGTGACGAAGCCTCGCATGCGAAAATGGCCCAGGCCGCACAACTGCGAGCAGGCAATCTCGTACTGACCTTCCACGCTCGGGATGAACCAGACCGGAATCTCCATGCCGGGAATCGCATCCTGCTTCACTCGCATCTCGAAGAGGCCGAAGCTGTGGATGACGTCCTTGCTCGAAAGCTGAACGAGCACGGGACGGTCGACCGGCAACGTCAGCTGGTTGATCGTGGCGATGTCGTCCTGCGCGGCCGGATCGGATCGATCGATTCCCAACGGGTTGTCGGCAGCGACCATGTTGATGTCAGTGCGGCCGAACACTCCATCTGCGCCCGGATAGTGAATGTTCCAGGCGAACTGCTCGGAGACCACGCGGACGACGATGGCTTCGTTCTGCGAGGGGAAGTCGACTCGTGTCGCCCAGGCAGGAATCGCATAGCCAACGAGGAGGACGGCCTCGACGATGACCACTCCCACCTCGAGACCTTTGGAGATCTTGCCCTTCGCGCCCGCATAGTTCGCCTGCGGACTCGCGCCCGCCCGGAAGCGGAACAGCACGTAGACGAAGAAGGCACCCCAGCCGACGAACAGCACGAGCATCAGCCAGTGCACGATGTTCGTCATGTTGTCGATCGACGCGGCGTGGGTGGATGCCTGCGCCGGCATCAGCCCCAGATAGTTCAGCATCGAGCCGTCCCCTCCTGCGGGTGCGAGCCTGAATACGATTCGACGAGAGGTTCGGGCACGTCAGCCACGAGGTTCGCTCGACGAACGAGATACACGATGAAGGCGGCGAAGCCGCCGAGAACCGCGACGACGATGCCGAGCATCAGCATGATGCCGGAGTTCATCGCAACAGCCATGGCCGAATCGTTCTGGCCAAAGCACACGGGACATGCCAGCGCAACGCCCGGCGTCCCGAGAACAGCAATCAAAGTGGAAAAGGTCTTCACCATCGCTCCATCCGTCGCATCTTCCGCTGGAACTTCGTGCCGTAGACCGCCAGGCCCACCCCTGCCAGAACCGACAATGCGGCCGCCGCCAGATAGCCGATGCCCGCGTCCGCGCGGTACTGGCCGGAGGCCCACGCTGCCATGAACACGGACAGGATCACGGACATGGCGATGAACACCAGATGAAATGCCTTGAGAGACATCTCAGTGCCCTGCGTGCTCCCCGGCAGCCGCCGGCGCATCGTGGATCTCGGCGGCCGGCCGATGCACGCCCGGCGTGTCAAACGTGGCGAACACGGGCAGGAGCATGAGGACGATGAAGAACGTGACCGTCAGCACGAGCGATCCGTAGATCCATGCTTTCTCGTGATTCAGGTGCATGAAGATCGCCGCCACGAGCGAGGCCTTTACCGTCGCAATGAGAAGGCCCAGCGTGATGTTGCCGGCAATCCCGAGGTTCACATAGGAAACAGCCACCGTGATGGCGGTCGCCACGAGCAACGCGCCTCCCACCATCAGGTACTTCCGGGTCTGCTGTCGAATCTCTTCCGCGTTCGAGTGCATTTCAGCTCCTACAGCAAGTAGAGCACGGGGAACAGGAAGATCCAGACGAGGTCGACGAAGTGCCAGTAGAGGCCGGTGAACTCGATCCTGTTCGCGAACTGGTCGGGGTTCTTCTTCCACAGCGACGCGCCCGGGCCAAGGAAATAGAGCATCACCACCACGCCGCCGACGATGTGGAGCCCATGAAGGCCCGTCAGCGTGAAGTAGATCGCATCAAACGTGCTGGCCGAGGGCGGCGTCCCATGGGACAGGTGCTCGCGATACTCGAAGAACTTGTTCACGAGGAAGACGAGTGCGAGGACAATCGTGGCAAGCAGGTACATCCGGTGCTTGCTGAACTGATTCATCTTCAGCGTGGCCCACGCGAACACCATCGTCACTGACGACGAGATGAGGATCGCGGTGTTGATCGTGCCGAGGGGCACGTTCAGCGCGCCGTGCGGCCACACCGTCGATCCCGTCCGCAGGATGATGTAGGTCGAGAAGAGCGCGCCGAAGAGCATCACTTCCGACGCAAGGAACAGCCAGATGCCGAGCTTGCCGTTGTTGAGCCCTGTGTCCGGCCGCGCTTCGACGGTGTACGGGATGTTCATGTCCATGCTAGGCGCGCTCCGGATCGGTCTGCATCAGGAAATCCTTGTGGGCGCCCGGCACGCTGTACTCGTAGGCCGCGCGGTACACCACCGGGGGCACGTCGAAGTTGCCATGTCCCGGGGGTGACGGGGCCGTCCATTCGAGCGTGGTGGCCTGCCACGGATTGCGGTCCGCGGGCTTGCCCCACATGATGCTCGAGAAGAAGTTGTAGATGAACGGCAGCTGGAAGAGCGCCAGCGTCCACGCCGCCATGCCGATGACCACGTTCCAGTGCAGCAGCTCGGCGTTGTGGGCGTACTGGGCGCCTCCGTCATACATGCGCCGGTTCATGCCGCCCAGGCCCTGGATGAACATCGGCATGAACACGATGTTGATGCAGATGAACGAGCCGAAGAAGTGAATCTTCCCGAGCAGCTCGTTCATCATCCTGCCCGTGGCCTTGGGGAACCAGTAGTACACGCCCGCGAAGAGCGCGAAGATGGTGCCCGGCGCCACCACGTAGTGGAAGTGGCCGATGACGTAATAGGTGTCGTGCAGATGGATGTCGGTCGGCGCCAGTCCGAGCGGCAGCCCCGTCAACCCGCCGATGCCGAACATCGATCGGAAGAGCACACGT
>JBFWPD010000404.1:0-4144 GCA_050250175.1 Vicinamibacterales bacterium | reverse complement strand
GTGGCGCTTGCGTGGCTACTCGCGCAGGACGTGGTGACCAGCGTGATCATCGGAGCGCGGAAGCCCGACCAGCTCGAAGACAATCTGAAGTCCGCGGACCTGACGCTCACCGCTGAGGAGCTGAAGAAGCTCGACGAAATCAGCAAGCTGAAGCCCGAGTATCCGAACTGGATGCACGCGCTTCCGTCAGACCGGATGCCGGGCGAGGAACGCCGGCTCGAGCGGCGCTGAGCCGCGCGTCACACGGCCTTCGTGGTGGCGGTCGTCCCCGCCTGGTTCTGACGGGCATCGACCGTCGCCGCGACGATCGCGTGAATTCGATCGGCAAGCGCCTTGGCGTCCTGGACGGTCGGCGACGGAATCGCGGGCGGCACGATCGGATCGTGGACAACCAGTCCCACCGACGCAGGCTCCGTCCGCAGCCTGCCTTTCGGCATCACCTGCCGCGTTCCGACGATCGCCACGGGGACGATCGGCAGTCCTGCCTGAATCGCGAGCAGGAAGCTCCCCGCCTTGAAGCGGGCAACGCGGCCGTCAGGACTGCGTGTCCCCTCCGCGAAGATGATGAGCGACAACCCCTGTGACACGAGCGCCCGCCAGCGCTTGAGAATCCCTGTCCGGTCGGGGCTCCGTCGATCGACGAACAGATGGCCGCCACGCCGCAGGTGCCAGCCCAGGATCGGGAAGCGCGCCAGCGATTCCTTCGCGATGATGCGAAGCTGGTAGGGCAGGTTCGTGAACGCCACAGGGATGTCGTAGATGCTCTGATGATTGGCGACGAAGACATATGTCTTCTGCGGCTCGAGCCGCTCCAGTCCTTCCACCGCGACCGTGACTCCCGTCGTCTTCAGGATGAGCCACGACCACGCGCGCGCGCAGCCGTGCGCGAAATAGCCGCGCCGATCGACGATGCTCGACGCGATGGACGCCGCGCCGAGGACGATCGTGTACACGGAGATGGCGGGAATCAGATAGAAGACTGTCCGCCACCAGTGAAACGGAGGAATCGCCACGGAAGTCAGGCGGACAGGAGCGCTTCGAGCGCCTCGCCGACCGTTCGAACCCCGACCAGCTCGCAGTCGCCGGCCTCGGAGGAATCCCGCACGTCACTGTTGGCTTCGGGTACGACGAGGCGGCGGAACCCGAGCTGCCTTGCTTCCCTCACGCGGAGCGATGACTGCGCGACTGCGCGGACCTCGCCCGCGAGGCCTACTTCTCCGAACATTGCAGTCATGGCGGGAATCGGCCTGTTGCGCACGCTGGAGGCAATGGCCGCGAGCACGCCGAGATCGGACGCAGGTTCGTCCACCGCCATGCCGCCGGCGACGTTCACGAACACATCGTCGCCTGCCAGGTGCAGTCCCGCGCGCTTCTCGAGGACCGCGAGCAGCAGCGACAGACGCTGGCCGTCGATGCCGCTCGCCATACGCCGCGCGGTGCCGTACATGCTGCTGCTCACGAGCGCCTGGATCTCGACAAGGATCGGACGGGATCCTTCCACCGTGCAGAGCACGGCTGAGCCCGGCGCGTTGGCCGGCCGCTCGGCCAGAAAGAGCTGCGAGGGATTCGGGACGGCCTGGAGACCAGTGGCTGTCATCTCGAAAACACCCAGCTCATTGATCGCGCCGAAGCGATTCTTCACCGCACGGACCACGCGGTGCGCGTGGTGGCGTTCGCCTTCGAAATAGAGCACCGCGTCGACTACGTGCTCCAGCGCCTTGGGTCCCGCAAGGCTGCCTTCCTTCGTCACGTGGCCCACCAGAAATGTCGGGATGTTCTGACCCTTGGCCGTGAAGAGCAGCTGTGTCGCTGCCTCGCGCACCTGTCCGATACTGCCCGGTGCCGACTGCAGCTTCAGCGAGAAGACCGTCTGCACGGAGTCGATGATCACGAGCACCGGCCTGATACGCGCGATCTCCTCGAGGATGCGTTCGAGGCACGTCTCCGACAGCAGGTAAAGCGGCGCGTCGCCTATCGAGAGACGCTCGCCTCTCGACTTGATCTGATGCTCCGACTCCTCTCCCGAGCTGTAGAGCACGGGCCCGATCGACGCCGCCATGCGCGCGGCCGTCTGCAGCAGCAGCGTCGACTTTCCGATGCCGGGCTCTCCACCAAGCAGGACCAGCGATCCCGGGACGACGCCCCCTCCGAGAACGCGATCGAACTCACCAATACCTGTGGAGAGCCGCGGCTGCTCGCCCGTCGCAATCTCGGAATAGGGCTTTGCACCTGGAGACGACGTTTGAAGCACATAGCGGTGGCCGGCCGCCGCGGTTGCTCCTTCGACCGCACGCTCCTCGACGAGCGAGTTCCAGGCGCGGCACTCAGGACACTGCCCGATCCACTTCGGGGACTGGGCGCCGCACTCCTGGCAGACGTAGACGGACTTGGATCTGGTCATTTGGTCATCTGGTCATCTGGTCATCTGGTCATTTCAATTGTGGTCAATCTGTCATCAGCGACTAGATGACCAGACAACCAGATGACCAGATTCGTCCTTCTTCATTCATAGACGCGCTCGATGCGCGTGCCAATGCGGCAAAGGATTTCCCAGGGGATGGATCCAATCACGCCCGCCATCTCCCTGACGTCAATCTGGTCCGCTCCCTGTCGTCCGATGATCACCACTTCGTCGCCAGGTTCGACCGTCATGCCGGTCACGTCGGCCACGAGCATGTCCATGCACACTGAGCCGACAATCGGCACGCGACGGCCACGAATCAGCACAGCGCCGCGGCCGGCGAGCCGCAGATCCAGTCCATCGGCGTAGCCGGCCGGGACAACCGCGATCGTGGTCGGATGGCCGGCCGAAAATCTCGCTCCGTATCCCGTTGCCTCCCCGGCGCGCATTCCCTTCACCGCGACGACGCGGCTCTCCAACGACATCACCGGATCGAGGGCAAGCGTCGCCATCAAGGGCGGCGGGACGGCCCCGTACAGGAGCAGTCCGGGACGGACGCGGTCGAGCCAGACACGTGAATCGCGAAGCAGCGCGGCGCTGTTGGCCGCGTGACGATATCGCGCGCGCGCACCCATCGTCTCGATCTCACCAAGTGCCGTCATGAACCGCCGGCGCTGCAGATCGAACTGGGGCGAGTCGGGCACGTCGGCCGTCGCGAAATGCGTATACACGGCGCCGAGCTCGAGATTGCGACTGGACAGCAGCTCGGGCAGCGTGTTGCGCAGGTTGTCGAACCTGAACCCGAGACGGTTCATGCCCGTGTCGATCTTCAAGTGATAGCGCAGCCGCTCGTTGTACTTCTCCGCAGCCGCCTGAAGGGCGCGCGCGCTTCCAGGGGTGGAGATGGTCGGCGTCAGGTTGCACTCGAAGACGCCGTCGAGATCGCTGACGCTGAGCGCACCGAAGATCAGAATCCCGGCGCGCACACCCGCCGAGCGCAACGCCGCCCCCTCCTCGAGGTCCGCGACCGCCAGCAGATCCGCGCCCGCGTCTTCGAGCGCCCGGGCCACCTGCCCCGCGCCATGGCCGTAGGCGTTGGCTTTGACCACGGCCACGATGCCCGGAACGTTGGAGTGATCGGGACGCGGTTCCGCCTGCAGGAACTCGGCGATCCGCCGGTAGTTCGACTTGAGCGCGCCGAGATTGATTCGGGCGACGGTGGGACGCACCATCCGCTCAGCCGCCGCCGGCAGCGAGATTCTCGAAACGCGTGAACTCGCGGATGAAGGCGAGCTTCACGACGCCCGTGGGGCCATTACGCTGCTTGCCGATGATGAGCTCCGCCATGCCCTGCGAATCGGGCGGCGGCTCCGACTTGTCGGCGTACTGATCCTCGCGATAGATGAAGATCACGACGTCGGCGTCCTGTTCGAGCGCTCCCGACTCGCGGAGGTCCGAGAGCTGTGGACGGTGATCCGAGCGGGACTCGGGTGCGCGGCTGAGCTGCGAGAGCACCACGATCGGCACGTTGAGCTCCTTCGCGAGCCCCTTCAGCGATCGCGAGATCGCCGCGACTTCGAGCGTGCGGTTCTCGAACCGGCCGCGTCCCTGCATCAGCTGAATGTAGTCGACGATCACCATGTGCAGGCCATGCTCGGCGGCGAGCCGCCTGCACTTTGCGCGCATCTCGAGCACGCCAATCGCAGGCGTGTCGTCGATGAAGATCCGCGCTTCGCTCAAGGT
>JBFWPD010000403.1:0-4172 GCA_050250175.1 Vicinamibacterales bacterium | reverse complement strand
CTTCTCGAAGGTGACGCCCGGAGGATTCGTACACCAGCGCGGAGCTTGGCAGGAGAACCGACGCGTCGGGAGCGGCATCCCGCAGGGCGTCCATGAGATGGTACGTGCCCAAGACGTTCACCTCGAACGTCGAGGTCGAGTCGCTCCAGGCGTTTCCGACGTGGGCCGCTCCCGCGAAGTGGTACACCTCGATGGGCCGCGCGCGCTGTACCGCAGCGCGAACCGCCGCGCGGTCGAGCACGTCCACGGCCGCCCATTCGGTACGAGGAGTCTGCAGCGGTTGGCCGCCCGGCTGATGCCAGGCCACGACACCGGTATCCGTCTGGGAGAGGAGGTCCAGGAAGTGCCCGCCGGCGAAGCCAGACGCGCCGGTGACGAGAACCGGTCGGGACATCCGCAGGTGATCTAGCGGGGCACCGTGCCCATGGCGCCATTCAGAGGCGAGAAGCTGCCGAGGCCCGCGAGCGTGAAGGACACGGAAAAGCGGCGATCGGACGGGACCCGGAACGCCCCGACACCGCTCAGATTGAAGGTCTGATACTCGAGCGCAAAGCCGCAGCACTGGGCGTTGTAGAACGCCGTGATCTGCTGCTGCTGGATCCGCGTTCGGCGCGCGTCGTAGTCGATCGAGTAGCGTCCGCCGAAGCGGCTCTCACTGAGCCGCGCGGAGATGGCGGCCCTCATGTTGCGGGTCACGCGCGACGGATTGTCGAAGCCGTCGAGGTTCTCGACGAAGAACCGCTGCACCCAGCCGCCGCTCGCCTCGATGGAGTCGGACACCTCGAAGCTGGCATTCGCCGTCAGCGTCCGAAGCTCTCTGTATCGACTGTCGAGCTCCGCGCGAAGCGTCGCGTTCCAGTTGTCGGTCGGCGTGGCGCGCACGTCGAGTGCGATCGGCGAATACCGGCTCTCTTCGCTCCCGACGCCCGTGTGGTAGTCGAAGTCGTTCTGGGCCTGACGGCTGTCTGTGTAGTAGGTCTGCCGGAGGCCGATCCGGAGGATCTCCCGCGCGACGCTCGCGCGTCCGCCGATCGGCCGCTTCGCGTAGATGCGGTTCTCGATGCCGTACTCGAACTTCGTCGTTCCGCCGATGGCCCGGTCGATGCCGTCGTACTGGATCACCCGCTCGAAGTCTTCAGTGGCCGTCGTTCGCTGGACCCGGACGAAGGGCTCGACGCTGTGCTTGATGCGCTCCGCATAGCCGCTGTTCGGTGTGTCCCAGATGCGGTTGAAGGCCGGGCCCACGATATCGCTCTGGAACGTGAAGTAGTTGCGGTTGAGCGACTCGTCGAGGATCAGCGGGCCGCCGATCGCCGGATCCTGCTCGTCGGGATCCAGGCTGCGCGTGTAGTACGTGTCGCGCCACGAGACGGAGGAGTTGACGGTCAGCCACTGCCAGCGATTGAAGGGCACCCGGACCTCCGGCGAGACGTCGAAGCGCGTCAGGCTCAGATCGCGGACTCCGTCGCGGGACCGCGCTTCGTTCTGGATGCGCGCGAACTCGCTGCCAAAGGACACGTAGACTGGCGCGTTCCTGAAGAGCGGCCGCTCGTTCTGCGAGATTGCGACGCGCGGCATCCCGCCGCTGACGTTCGAGGTCGTCAGGTCGCGGAAGTTCTCGTAGTACTGCGCGTCTGCATTCAGCGAGAACGATCGCCACGCTCCGACGACGTTGGCGCCAATCCGGCGTTGTCCATTCGACGCCCTCGTGATGTCGCTCTGCGAGATCAGCTGCTGCGTGAGGCTGGTGAAGTAGTTGATCGAGCCGCGCGCGCGGAAGCCCGCCGGGAGGCGTTGATTGAACCGTCCTTCCAGGCGGTATTCACGCGCGTCGCCCTCGGTGAATCCACCCTCGGACCCCACCACCTGCTTCAGCATCGTCGCGTTGAGCGTGCCTTCGGAGCCGGCGCCGAGGTTGTAGCGATATTCGCCTCCGAACCCCTGCCCCGCCTTCGAGTACCACTCGTGCGTCAAGGTCGCGTCCTGACTGCGGCTGATGGCCCAGAAGAACGCATTGCTGATGGTCTGGCCCATCACCGTGCTCGAGCCGTAGGAGGGCAGGAGAATGCCGGTGGCCCGGTCCTCGTCCTTGGTCGGGTAATAGATGATGGGGACGTACAGCAGCGGGACGTTCTTCACGCGGAAGACCACGCCGCGGAGCAGGGTGTAATCGTCGATGTTCAGGATCACCGTTCCGGCGTGCAGCTCCCAGCGCGGCGTCGGCTGCACGCAGGTGGTGAAGCCGCCCTTGGTGATCCGGTACCGGCGTTCGCCGATGCGTTCCACGGTCTCGCCGAAGAAGAAGACGTCAGTCTCCTGTCCGGCAATCGTCTGCATCGGGAGGCTGTCATCGTCGCCCTCCATGCTGGCGAATCCGGTCGCGTCGTAGAAGGTCCCGTACCTGGTTTCGGTGTTGAACTCGGCGCGGGACGCGGCAATGCGGTTGCGGCCCTGTGCGAAGACGACGTTTCCGGTGGCGACTGCCCGCTGCTCTTTCGTGAACAGGCGAATCTCCTCCGCGTAGACCTCGGTGTCGTCGTCGCAGATCATCTCGACGTTGCCGATCAGGAGGTAGTCGTCGCCAGTGATGAGCTCACGGCGCTCACTGGCCGTGTCGCAGTTGGTGAGGGATTGTGCCGCCGCCTCTCGCGGCGACAGAGCAACGACCGCGAGACACGCGCAGATCAGACCGAGCAGTTTGTGCATGTGGCGGCCGAGGAGGCGCTGCCCGAAGGGTATCACGAGCCTCCGAGAGAACTCATGACGTCGCCGAGGAGAAAGATCGATCCGGCGACCACGATCGATGGACTCCTGGCCCATGCGACATCGAGCGCACGGAGAGGGTCGACCTCGACTGCAACCGGCACCTCCGGAGCCACGCGCTGCGCGATGGCCGAGATCGTCGCTGGCTCTTCGGCGCGCGCGTTCGAGCTCCGCGTTGCCACGAACAGCGATGCCGCCGGTCGGAGCTCCTTCAGCATTCCCTCGATGTCCTTGTCGCCGGCCGCTCCGAACACGATCGGCAGCCGGCCAGTGGCCGCATCCTGAAGATAGCGCGCCAACGTCGAGGCGCCCGAGGGATTGTGTGCGGCGTCGAAGAGGATCTCGCGGCCGCCGGACACTCGTCTGAGCTCCAGGCGCCCGGGCCATCGAGCAGAGGACAGCCCTCTGGCGATCGCGTCTCCAGACACCCTCACTCCGGAGGCGTCCAGGGTCTCGAGAACCCTGACTGCGACGGCGGCATTGTCGAACTGATGTCTGCCCCGAAGTGCCAGTGCGACCTCGCCGTAGTCACGGACCGGGGTCCTCATCGTCACCCGAGCCGTGTCCCAGCCTGCGGATCGCCCCACTTGCACGACCTCGACGTCTGCAACCGCATCGAGCAGCGGCGCTCCAACGGCGAGCGCGGTCTCGTGGATGACGGCGCTGGCTGCCGCCGGCATCCGGCCGACGACGACGGGGATATCCGGCTTGAGGATGCCGGCTTTCTCGGCCGCGATCGCGGCGATCGTCGCGCCCAGGTGCCGCTCGTGGTCGAGGGCAATCGACGTGATCGCGCAGACGGCGGGCCGGACGACGTTCGTCGCGTCCAGCCGCCCCCCGAGCCCCACCTCGAGAACGGCGGTTTCTACCCCTGCCCGCTGGAACAGCTCGAAAGCGGCTGCGGTGGAGGCCTCGAAAAACGTTGGCAGCCCTGCGAGTCGTCCCGAATCGACAAGCCGAGCGACGACCTGCCGGAGCATATCGAGCACTGCGATCAGTGCCTCCAGCCCCACCGGAGATCCGTCGATGACGAAGCGTTCCTGGACATCGACGAGATGGGGAGAGGTGTAGAGACCCGTACGATGGCCTCCGGCGCGAAGAGCGGCTTCGAGCATTGCGGAGACCGAGCCTTTGCCGTTGGTCCCCGCGATGTGGAGCGCGGTGAACGACTGGTCCGGGCGTCCAAGCGCCTCTGCGAGCGTCGAGATGTTCTCGAGCCCGAGTTTGATGCCGAACTGTTCCAGGCCGAAGAGCCAGGCCAGGGAGTCAGACGACACGGCTTTCTGAACCGGTGGGATCAGTCGGTGGCGACCGCTTCGCCAGCCGCGGCATGCTGCGGTGCCTGCCGGGCTCCCATGAAGCGAAGCGCAGAGACAATCGCCGCCTTCATTTCTCTTCGATCGACGACG
>JBFWPD010000402.1:0-4177 GCA_050250175.1 Vicinamibacterales bacterium | reverse complement strand
GGTGATCCGCGACTCGTGACCTTCGTCGCGTACAGCCAGGGCGTGGTCGTGGGCACGGTCAGCATCCGGCTCGACTCGCCGGGGGCGGACCCTCTCGCGGCCGATATGCTCTATGCCGGTGAGTTGAAGACCCTGCGCGACGCCGGTGCGAAGATATGCGAGTTCACCCGGCTCGCGGTCGACACCGAGACGTCTTCCAAGCCGATTCTGGCCGCGCTGTTCCACACGGCCTACCTCTTCGCGTATCGCGTCCGGGGCTACGACTGCGCGGTCATCGAGGTCAACCCCCGGCACGTCGTCTTCTACCGGCGCGCGCTCAAGTTCGACGTCATCGGTCCCGAGCGACTGAACCGGCGGGTCAATGCGCCCGCGGTTCTCCTCTGCGTGGACTTCGACGTGATCGCGGACGGGCTGGCGAAGTACGCAGGCAATCTCGATCTCTCGCGCAAGACGAGCACGCTGTTTCCGTACGGATTCCCTCCCGACGAGGAGGCGGGCGTCCTGCATCGTCTCGAGGCGCTTCAGGACGCCGACCTCGTCTGACCGCGCGGCGCCGACGTGCGCGCGGACGATACGGACCGGTCCTGCCACCAGAACACCACCCTGGCAGCGAGCAGCGCGGCAAAGCACGCCGCGTACAGTACGGGCTCAGTCACGTCCTTCTTCACGAGCCAGAGGAAATGCAGGGTGCCCAGCGCGGCGACAAGATAGACCAGGCGATGCAGGCGTCGCCAGCGCGACGCGCCGAGGCGCCGGATCATCGCGTTCGTCGAGGTCATTGCGAGCGGAACCATGCAGAGCCATGCACCGAACCCTGCGGTGATGAACGGGCGCTTGTAGAGGTCACGGACGATCGCGGCCCAGTCGAAGAACTGGTCCCACCAGAGATAGCTCAGGAGATGCAGGCTCGCGTACGAGAACGCGAACAGTCCGAGCATGCGGCGAAACCTGAGCAGCCAGGGCATCCGGGCGAGCCGGCGCAGCGGCGTCACGGCCAGCGTGATGACGAGGAACGCGAGCGTCCACCAGCCGAGCGCCCGCGTGACGTGCTCGATCGGATTGGCGCCGAGGTCATCCCGGACGAAACGCCACGCTAGCGACACCAGAGGCGCCAGCGACGTCGCGAATGCCACCGCCTTCATCCACGCCAGGCTCGCCGGGGAAGGCGGATGGCCGGGAGAACGGCTCACGACCCGATGCCTGCCCGACGTGACCGACCGGGCACCGGAACAGGACGAGCCTCGGCGCGCACGATCCGGCTCGCGTCAGAAGAACCTGCGCAGGTCCATGCCTGCGTACAGCGACGCCACCTGCTCGGCGTAGCCGTTGAACATCAGCGTGTCACGCTTCCCGAACTCGCCGATGCGGCGCTCCCGGGCCTGGCTCCAGCGAGGGTGATCGACCGTGGGATTCACGTTCGAATAGAACCCGTACTCCGATGGTGCGGCCCGGTTCCAGCTGGTTGCGGGTTCGGCCTCGACAAAGCGGATCCGGACGATCGACTTCGCACTCTTGAACCCGTACTTCCAGGGCACGACGATCCGGACGGGAGCGCCGTTCTGGCGCGGCAGCAGATCGCCGTACAACCCGAAGGTGAGCAAGGTCAGCGGATGCATTGCCTCGTCGATCCGGAGTCCTTCCACGTACGGCCACGCGAGCACCCGGGAGCGCTGACCCGGCATCTGCTCCGGATCGAGCAGCGTCGTGAACTCGACGTACTTCGCGCGGGATGTCGGACGCGCCCTCGCGATCAGTGCCGAGAGTGGAATTCCGTTCCAGGGAATCACCATCGACCACCCCTCGACGCAGCGCAGACGATAGATCCGCTCCTCGACCGGCGCGAGACGCAGCAGGTCCTCCACGGCCCAGCGCCGAGGTTTCTCGCATTCTCCCTCGACCGCCACGGTCCATGGTTGCGTCCGGAGGCTCCCGGCGTTCTCCGCGGGATCCTCCTTGCCCGTGCCGAACTCGTAGAAATTGTTGTAGCCCGTGACGTGGCGCAGCGGTGTCGGTGTGTCTGTCGCGCTGTAGGTGCTCTTCGATGCGGCTGCGAACGCACCGCGGCCCGCGGCCCGGACAGGCCCCGGCAGCAGTGACAGGCCGGCCGCCGCCGCGCCGGCCATCAGCCAGTCACGGCGGCGCTCGAACACGGCTCGTGGCGTGATCTCTGAACCGAGTGGTGTCTCGGGGGAACGTGTCGGCATGAGGACGTCTCCGGCTGGTCGTGAAGGATCGGGCTCCCGCGCCCGTCGTCTCCTGTCTTCTACGGTCCGCCGCCCATTCCGGATTCGCGCGGGAACCCGACGCGCGGCCGGGCATCGGTCGGACGCCCCTACAGCAGGAAGAGTGTCGCGAGTCCCAGAAAGATGAAGAAGCCCCCGCTGTCGGTGATCGCCGTGATGAGCACGCTCGAACCGACCGCCGGGTCCCGCCCGAGACGATGCATCAGCATCGGTATGAAGACGCCGAACGACGCCGCGACCATCAGGTTCAGTGTCATCGCCGCCATCATCACGAGCCCGAGCGGGATGCTGTGGTACAGGATCGTCGCGAAGAAGCCGAAGATCGTGCCCCAGACGACTCCGTTCAGAAGGCTGATCGCGATCTCCTTCGTGAGCAATGCCTTCGCGTTCGAGCGATGTATCTGTCCGAGCGCCATCGCCCGGACGATCATCGTGATGGTCTGATTGCCCGAGTTGCCTCCGATCCCCGCCACGATCGGCATCAGGGCGGCCAGGGCCACGAGCCGCTCGATGCTGCCTTCGAACAGACCGATGACGCGCGACGCGATGAAGGCCGTCACGAGATTCACTGCCAGCCACGTCCAGCGGTTCTTCGCCGACTTCCACACCGACGAGAAAATGTCCTCTTCCTCCCGCAGGCCGCCGAGATTCAGCATCTCCGACTCGCTTTCCTCGCGGATGAAGTCGACCACGGCCGCGACGGTCACGCGGCCGATGAGACGCTGGCGATCATCCACCACCGGCGCGGAGACCAGGTCGTAGCGCTCGAATGCCTGCGCCGCCGTCTCGGCGCGCTGTCCCGGCTCCAGGCGGACGGGCTCGGGCACCATGACCTCCGAGACCAGCCGGTCGGGGTCGGTCACGAGAACCTTGCCGAGCGGCAGCACGCCCTTCAGCAACTCCGTGCGATCGACCACGAAGAGCTGGTCGGTGTGGTCCGGAAGCTCGTCCAGTCGCCGCAGGTAGCGCAGCACGACTTCGAGCGACACGTCCTCGCGCACGGTGACCATCTCGAAATCCATGAGCGCGCCGACAGAGTCCTCGGCATACGACATGGCTGCGCGCAGCTGTTCCCGCTCCTCGGTCGAGAGCGCCTGGAACACGTCCTCGATGACCTCTTCCGGAAGATCCGGCGCGAGATCCGCGATCTCGTCGGTATCGAGCTGCCCGGTCGCCGCGACCAGCTCCTCCGGATCCATGTCCGCGATGAGGGTCTCGCGCACCGCGTCCGACACCTCGAGGAGAATCTCGCCGTCCCGGTCGGCCTTGACCAGATTCCAGACGATCAGGCGGTCCTCGAGCGGCAACGCCTCGAGGATGTGGGCAACGTCCGCCGGGTGCAGGGATTCGAGCTTCTTCTGCAGCTCGACGAGGTTCTGCTTGTGGACGAGCGTCTCCACCAGTTCGTGCCGACGCATGTCCTGCTTGTGCACGAGCTGCTCAACGATGCGATGCTTCGCGAGGAGGGCGAGAACCTCCTGGAGGTTCTCCTGGTCCCGCCCCTTCGACTTCGCTTCTTCGACCTCGGACATTGCCCTCTTCGACAGGGTGACGATCAAGGAACCGCGACCGGCGTATTCTAGGGAAGGTCCGATCGATGCGCGCGCCGCCAAGGCGAACCTGCCGGGCCGCCGACTCGTGATTCCTGCGGCAGCGGGCGATGGTGGGTGCCCGGCCGGTTCGCCGACGCCCCTCCGAAGCTACCCTTTCCTGCCTGCGGGAAGAACCCGCCCGGTCCCCCGGCGCACCCGAGGAGCGGGTCGGGGTCCGGTGCACGCGACCCGTGCGATCGCCGGATACCGGCAATGGTCAGCCGGAGGCCCGGCGACACGCCCATTCGTCAGCAGCGCGGAGTGCAGGTTCCAGTCAGCGGGCGGTCAACGGTTCGCGCGATGCGAACGACGCGTGCCGGGCAGCGCCGGCATCCGTCGGAC
>JBFWPD010000401.1:0-4177 GCA_050250175.1 Vicinamibacterales bacterium | reverse complement strand
AGCAGGTGGAACCGCTGGAAAAGCCGCGCTTCAGGCTTCCTCGTACCGAGGCATGCACACCACGCGGCGTCGCGACTCACTTTGATGGAACGTTGGCTCAAACGAGCCTGCCGCCATCACGCGCAAAGCAGGGAAACTCGCAAACGCTGACCGGATCTTATGCGAGGCTAGTGGCGTGTTCAAGCGCCAGGCGAGAACCGTCGAGGGTTCTTCGGGTCCTCTTGGTCCTTCAGGTCCTCAGGGTCCACGGTGCGAGGGTGCTTCAGGTGCTCACGGTGCGGACCCAAAGGACCCAGGACCTCGAGTGCCTTTGACACGCTACGGCGCCATCAACACCCTGTCGACGATCCGCTCGAGCTCGCTGGCGCGCTCCGCGAGCCGGCCATCCATGTGTTGATTGGCTTCGCGGGCCCGAAAGAGCTCGTCGGCGATGTTGAGCGCGGCGAGAACCGCGATCCGGAGGGAATCGCCTCCGGGCGTTGATTCCCCCGCGATCCGTACGCGCTCGTCGACATACGCCGCAAGCCGGAGGACGTATTCCGGCTCGAGTGCGCTCCGGACGGGGTAGCGGTGGCCCTGGATCTCGATCGGGATGACGCGGCTTGCGTCGGACATGCGCGTGGGCTACAGGCTGAGTGCCTCGAGTTGTTCGAGCATCTCGCTCACGCGCGTGCGAATCACATCGCGTTCCTGGCGCAGGCTCGAAACCTCGGCGGCTGCCGACTCGCCCGCGTTCAGGCGCGAACGGAGCGTCTCGAGCTCCTGGGTGAGCCGATGGTTCTCTTCGGCGGCGCGGATCTGGTCGCCCTTCATCCGTTCCACCACCGACACAAGTTGCTTGAGCTTTTCCTCGAGCCGATCAATCGGCTCGAGATCAACGCTGGAGGCCGTCGCTGTCTTCGCCATACGCTCTCGCCTTTCGAGTGCGAACGCTATCGCTGTCGGGCGCCGTGCTCACGGACGAGCGCGGCGAGAATCTGGTCAAAGGCGTCCTGCGCTTCGGCGTCGGTCAGGGTGCGATCGACGGCCTGAAACGTGAGGCGGACCGACAGACTGACGCTGCCGTCCGAAACGCCCGTGCCGGTGTAGCGATCGAAGAACTCGACGGCGACAAGAGGTGCCGCGCGATCGCGTCCGGCCGACTGAATGGTGCCATGAATGATCGCGGCAGGCAAGACATCCGGCACGATGATCGACAGATCCCGCACGACGGAAGGGAAGCGCGGCAGAGGTCGGACGCGCACGTCGTGTTCCGCGAACATTCCCTCGAGCGACAATTCCGCGGCGAACACCTTGTCCTGACGCGGCGCGCCGCTCTGTTCGACGATCGCCGGCGCGACCAGCCCGAGCATTCCGACCGTTCGCCCTCCCTCGATCACCCGAGCCGTCTGTCCGGCAACGAAGTAGGGCGCCGTGGCCGTCTCGATCGTGAACGACTTCCCGAGCGCGGCGCCCACCTGCTCGACGAGGCCCTTCATGTCGAAGAAGTCGGCATCGCGGCTCGCCGTCGACCAGTGCTCTCCGGCGGAGCCCGTCACGACGAGGCCGAGCGAGCGCGTCTCCCCGGTCGCGGCCGAGAAGCAGGCGCCGATCTCGAACAGCGCGACATCCCGGCGTCCGTGCCGCCTGTTGTGCGCGACGCCTCCGACGAGGCCCGGCAGAAGCGAGGGACGCAATACCTCGAACTTCGCAGACAGCGGGTTGGCCAGGGCGACGATCCCGGCGCCGTTGTCGGCCGTGAAGGCGCGTGCTGCAGGCGCTTCGATGAACGCAAACGTCACGGCCTCCGTGAGTCCGCTCGCGGCGAGTACCCGGCGAAGGAGCTGATCGCGCGGAATTCGCGGATCCGGGGGCGGCGGGGCAGCGGTGACAGCGGGGAAGCTGGCGTGGATGCGGTCGAACCCGTAGTGCCGCCCGACCTCCTCGATCAGATCCACCTCGCGAACGAGGTCCACGCGGAACGTCGGCGCCTCGACCTCCCACCCGTCAGACGAAGCGGTCACCTGCAGTCCGAGCGCCCGCAGAATGCGAACGACTTCGGCGTCGGGAACCACGACGCCGAGAAGACGAGCCAGCCGGTCCCGCCGCAGGCCGATGGATCGGGGACCGCGGGGATTGGGATACCTGTCGATTGCCGGCCCCTGAACTGTGCCGGCACCGATCTGATGCATCAGCGCCGTGGCGCGCTGCAGCGCCACGAACGGCGCGTTCACGTCCGCACCCCGCTCGAAGCGTGACGACGCTTCGGTCTTGAGTCCCAGCGTCTTGCTCGTCCTGCGGACGGAGGCCGGCTTGAAGTAGGCGCTCTCGAAGACGATCCGCTGCGTCGTGCCGGAGACCTCGGAATGCAGCCCGCCCATCACGCCGGCCACGGCCTGGGCACGCCTTGCATCCGCGATGACGAGCATGTCAGGTTCGAGGCGGTGCTCCACCTTGTCGAGCGTCGTGATGGCCTCGCCGCCGGTGGCGCGGCGAATCCGGATGGCAGGGCCCTCGAGGGTAGCAAGATCGAACGCGTGCATCGGATGCCCGAGCTCGAGGAGCACGTAGTTGGTGACGTCCACGATCGGACTGATAGGACGCACCCCTGACGCCTGGAGGCGATCGCGCATCCACGCCGGCGTGGCCGTCTTCGTGACGCCGGCGACCGCAGCCGCATACCGCGGACACAGCTCCGTGTCCTCGATCGTCACGGTGACGGCGTCCGATTCGCCGGTCTTCAGCGTCTCCAGCGGAATGCGGGCGCCCGAGCCGGTAGACGGCAGGGTGATGGGAAGGTCGTAGGTCGTCGCCAGCTCTCGAGCGAATCCGACGACGCTCAGACAGTCGGGCCGGTTCGCCGTGACCTCGAAGTCGATGACGCCGTCGTTGGGGCCGAGCGTCTCGACCGAGGCGACCTCGAACCCGCGCACGCCGAGTCGATCGGCGACCTCGTGCGGTGTCTGGCGCACATCGACGAACTCACGAACCCACGACAACAGCAGACGCATAGGAGAAGGAGAGTGAATCTGGAAAATTGGTAATCTGGGAACTTGGTAATTGGGCCTCTTACTGCATCACGGTAACTCGTCGCGCACCGCGGAGTATCGCCAGAACGTCGCCCCTACCCACACACCTGGAAAGAGGTTCAGTTACGAAATTCCCAAATCACCAGATTCCCAAATGTCTAGACCGGGAACTGCTCGAGAAACCTGAGATCGTTCTCGAAAAACAACCGGATGTCCGCGACGTTGTGCCGCAGGATCGCGACGCGCTCGATGCCGAGGCCCCACGCAAACCCCGTGTAGCGCTCGGCGTCGTATCCCACGGCTTCGAACACTGCCGGGTGGACCATCCCGCAGCCTCCGAGCTCGATCCAGCCTGTCTGCTTGCACATCGGGCAGCCCTTGCCGTCGCAGCGCCAGCAGCTCACGTCGACTTCAGCGCTCGGCTCCGTGTACGGGAAGAAGCTCGGACGGAACCGCACGCGGGCGTTGGCGGCGAACATCTCCTGCATGAACGCGAGCAGCGTGCCCTTGAGATCGGCCAGCGATATTCCCTCGCCGACCACGAGTCCCTCGATCTGGCCAAAGGCCGGCGAGTGCGTCAGGTCGAGATCGTCGCGCCGGTACACGCGGCCGGGAACGACGATGCGGATCGGGGGCTGGTGGGCCTGCATGTAGCGGATCTGCATCGCGGACGTGTGCGTCCTGAGCAGCGTCCGGACGTCGTCGGCCCTCCCGCTTTCTCCTTTGATGGGAGTCGCGAGATAGAGGGTGTCCTGCATGTCCCTCGCGGGATGCTCCGCCGGCATGTTCAGCGCGTCGAAGCAGTGCCACTCGTCTTCGGCTTCCGGGCCTTCGACGATCGCGAATCCCATGCGGGTGAAGATCGACTCCATCCGCTCGCGCACGAAAGTCAGCGGATGGCGGCGTCCAAGTCGCGGGAGGCGGCCCGGCAGCGTCACGTCTACCGCGCCCGCCGGCGGACGCGACGCATCGATGGACGTGCGGCGCTCCTCGACGGCGGTATCGACGTAGGTTTTCAGCTCGTTGGCGAGGCGGCCGAGCGCGGGCCGCTGGTCGGGGTCTGCAGACGCGACCGTCTTCATCAGCGTCGCGACGATTCCGCCCTTGCGCGCGAGATAGCGGTCGCGAACCGTCTGGAGGGCAGCCGGTGTGGATGCGGCCGCGAGTTC
>JBFWPD010000400.1:0-4206 GCA_050250175.1 Vicinamibacterales bacterium | reverse complement strand
GTGACTATGCGATCCGTGGGTCTTTACTGTGCATTCTTCCGGCTGGCCTTGAAGGTAAAGCCCTGCTCGGCGGGGAAGTAAGGATCGCCTATACAGATGAGGATGGCTCTAGCAAAGATCTTATATATCGGTTTCCGGAGAGGTGAGCATTCTGATCACACGCCGTGTTCCTTCCGTCGCTTGCGTGATCGGGCCTTGCCCTTCGTCAGACTCCGAGTGTGTGGTTCGGCTTTTAGTAGACGCGACACGGCCTCATTGAATTCGAACGGTATCCCTGGGGCCTTAGCTGACGGCTTTTTCTTCGCCATGACTCAGCGTAGCACTCTCACCATTCAAACGGCAGGCGTTGCGAGCGCGGCCGTTTGCGCCGTGGTCCGCGATGCCATTTCCGCCCGTGTTTCAGGCGTTCGCGCTCTAGGCGAGCGCACTCTTTGGTTCGGCGTAGGTCAACCGCTTGCCCTCGGCCGCCGTCACCAGCATGGCAGCGCGTTCGCCGTCGGTCATCTTCCGTGCGTTGTAGCGGAAGCAGAACTCATCGCAGTAGCGCGCCAGATGGCCCTTGCTGACGTGATGGAACGAGCCGATGATGCCGCGCTTCAGCAGGCCGAAAAAGCCCTCGACCGTGTTCGTGTGGACGTCGCCACGGACGTATTCATTCCGGCTGTGGACGACGACTTCGTGCTTGCGGAAGCCCATCGACAGCGGATGGTAGACGTTCAGGTCGTCCGACATCATGTGCGCGTTCAGGCTCACTTCTCGGCGGATCACGTCCTGGACGTTGTCGCCCGTGACGCGAGCCAGCGGGAAGGCGCGCACGCGGCCCCCACGCTCCACGAGAGCGATGACCGGCGTCTTGGTCGGGTCGTTCGGCTTCGGGCGTCCGGTGCCCATCCTGGGCTTGCGAGGGCCGCCAACGTAGGTCTCGTCGACTTCGACGATGCCATCCAACTGCATCGCGTCCTGCTTCATGGCGTGACGCAGGCGGTGCGCCATGAACCACGCCGCCCGGTAGGTCACGCCAAGCAGGCGGTGCAACTGATGAGCACTCATGCCCTTCTTAGAGGCGCTCAGCAGATGGATGGCGAGCAGCCACTCCGAAATGGGGACGTGCGAGTGTTCGAAGATGGTCCCGACGGTGACGGTGAACTGCTTCCGGCAGGCGCGGCACTTCCAGACACCCTTTCGGCATGGGGCCTTGCTGGTGGCCTTCGGCGTCAGTTTGTAGGGCTTTTCGGCCCCGCACTTCGGGCAGACCGCACCGGTCGGCCATCGGAGGGATTCGAGCAGTTCCCGCGCCGCGTCTTCGTCAGAGAAGTGCTTGCCGATGGCCGAAAGGTTCCGAGTCGTCGTCGCCATGTAGAGAGTCTACGAGCGCACCGTGACAGGGCAGGTCACGCCCGCAAACATCAGTCGTATAAGAAGTTCAGACGAGTACAGCCGGGTTTGAGTTCAGTAACCTACGCCCGTGGACTGTGCGCGGATACTGGGTTTGGGAAAGGCCGTATTGCCAGGAGGCGGGGAGCGGCCCCGTCGCCACGGCTTGCTGATACGATCCGCGGGCATCGTGCGCATCCCTTTTCGCGTGGCACCTCCCGCCGGCCGCCTCTTCGACGCGGTCGGGTTAGGCCTCAACAGCGTCGACCTCGTCTCGGTCGTGGCCGAGTACCCCGTCAGCAATACCAAGCAGCGGCTCCAGCGGTTTGCGCGGCTTCCTGGAGGGCAGACGGCCACCGCCCTTGCGGTCGCGCGGCGTCTGGGCTGGCGCGCCTCGTATCTCGGCACCTTCGGGAGCGACGAACTCGGCGCTTTTGGCCGCGCGAGCCTGGAGGATGTGGGAGTCGATGTCGGGGCGGCCCGAATCGCTCCGGACGCGACGAATCAATTCGCCATCGTCATCGTCGACGGCCGGTCCGGCGAGCGCACCGTGCTCTGGGACCGACATCCGGCGTTGCGCATGCATCCCGACGACGTGCCGCCGGCGGCGGTGGCGATGGGACGCATCCTTCTGGTGGATTGCCATGAAACGGCCGCCGCCGCACGCGCGGCGCGTTACGCGCGTGCGGCCGCGATGCCCACCATCCTTGACGTCGAGAAGGTCCGGCCCGGCATCGGCGACCTGCTCCATCAGTGTGACGCGATCATCGCCGCCGAGGCGTTCCCCACCGAGTTGACCGGGTATGAGACGCCGGGGCGGGCCCTCGAAGCGATGACACGCGAGTATCCCGCGCCGCTGGTGGCGGTCACCCTGGGTGCCGAAGGCAGCCTCGCCCGTTGTGGTGGCCGCGAGTTTCGCACCGAGTCCTTTCGAGTCGACTGCATCGACAGCACCGGCGCGGGAGACGCGTTCCACGGAGGGTTTGCCGCGGCCTGTCTCCAGGCCTACGACGAGCCCATGGATCTCGAGGACGCGTTGCGGTACGCCAACGCGGTCGCGGCGCTGAACTGTCGCGCGCTCGGCGCCCGCGGCGGGATGCCGACGCGCGACGAGGTCCGTTGGCTGCTCGAGGCGCAGCAGGGGTGAGCCCCGGCAGGCGCGGCATGCGGCGTTTTCTGTTTCACGCGCGAATCAGCTAGATTCTAGGCCGGTGATCGAACAGCCTCTCGAGGATCTGCTCACGCGGCTCGAACGCGAACGGCTCGATGCGGACCGGCTGTACAACGACGCACTGACGGCGGTCAATCGTGCGATTCAGGCCGTCCCGGCGACGTGGCCCTCGCCGCCACCGAGCTACGACGCCTCGGGGCTGGCCCGTCTCAACGCTCACTGGGATGTGCTCTCCGGAGTTCGACCGTCACTGGATGCGACGTGGAAGGGCAGACTGCGCGGGTTCATCTGGAGCCTCGTCGGCCCGCCGCTTGAGACGCAACGCCAGTTCAACGCGGCGCTGGTCGATCACCTCAACCGCAATGCCGCCTCCGCCCAGGCTGTACCAGAGAGCACGACGGCGGTCATCGACGCGCTCCGGCGAGCGCTCGAAGGACTCTACCGTTTCCAGTCGCTGCTCGTGCAGTACCTGATGACGATCACGGCATTCGTCGATAGCCGGGATCGACGGTTGGGCGCGGAGGGTGTGGCAGAACAGCTCCGATTCGTCGAGCAGCGGCTGTTTGCGCTGAGCCGAGAAATGGACCGGATCCGCACGGGTGACGGGTCAGGGCTGGCGGGTCCCTCGCCGGTCGTCCCCACGGCGTCGGCTTCAGGACCGATCGGGCGAGCCCCTGACGCGTTCGTCGCGCCCATCGAGTCGATGACGTACGTCGGCTTCGAAGATCGCTTCCGGGGGTCGGAGGACGAGATTCGCCGCCGTGTCGCTGACTACCTGCCCTTGCTGACGGCCGCGACCGACGTGGTCGACGTCGGCTGCGGGCGCGGCGAACTGCTCGACGCGCTCCGCGCACGCGGGCTGCGCGCGCGGGGCGTCGACACGAATCATGCGATGGTCGAGCTGTGCCGGTCCCGCGGGCTCGATGTCGACGAATCGGATGCGCTCACATTTCTGCAGCGCCAGGCGTCCGCGAGTGTGGGCGGACTGGTAGCGATCCAGGTGGTCGAGCACTTCGCACCCGCGTATCTGACAGCGTTTCTGGCGGCCGCCTATCAGGCCATGCGGAGCGGTGCCCCGCTGATCCTCGAAACGATCAATCCGGCCTGCTGGTCGGCGTTCTTCGAGACCTACATCCGAGATCTCACGCACCAGCGGCCGCTTCACCCCGATACGTTGAAGTATCTGGTGCAGGCGAGCGGCTTCACGCAGGTGGACGTGCAGTTCCGGCAGCCGGTCCGGGAGGTGGACCGGCTGCGCCACGTTGACCCCGGTGCTCATCCCGATGCCGACGCGGCGTGGCGTGCGGCGGCCGAGGTCGTGAACGACCACGCGGCAAAGCTGAATGCCCGCCTCTTCTCATCGTTCGACTACGTCGTCATCGCGCGCCGCTAGCCGTCCAGGGCCTGCGGATACGCGTCAGTCGCGCCCAGGCCGCAGCTCGTAGATCCGCGTGGAGGCATCCTCGTACCTCAGCAGCAGGTCGGACGCGAAGCGCCCAATCTGCCGTTCGACCTCGGTTCGCAGCGCGCCGAACTCGTCGAGATGAAACACCGCATACCGAACCCCGTCCCGCCGGAGCAGCTCGAGCGCCTCGGTGTTCGGAAACGCGCCGAGCACGGCCATACGCGCTTCGAAATCGGCTGGAATGTAGTCGCTGTAT
>JBFWPD010000399.1:0-4210 GCA_050250175.1 Vicinamibacterales bacterium | reverse complement strand
CGAGCGCCATCGAACATGAGGCCGTCCTCAACACTCTCAAAGCTCTGGCGCGAAGAGGATGGCGGACAACCCTCGTTCCTGTCGAGCACAGCGGTATCGTGGACCTCGACCGTATTCGCGAGGTCATCACGAACGAGACTGCCCTCGTCTCCGTGATGCACGCGAACAATGAGATTGGCACGGTGCAGCCGATCAAGGAGATCGCGGCCATCGCGCATGCGCAAGGGGCGCTGATGCATACCGACGCCGTGCAGTCCGCCGGCAAGATTCCCCTGTCAGCCCGCGCGCTCAACGTCGATCTGCTCGCGATCTCCGGACACAAGTTCAACGGACCGAAGGGTGTTGGCGCGCTGTGGATTCGCCGCGGCACGCGCCTTCAGGCATTCGTGACGGGCGGCAAGCAGGAGCGGAATCGGCGCGCCGGCACTGAACCTGTGCCTGCGATTGGCGGTCTGGGTGTCGCCGCACGGCTGGCGGTGTCGAAGCTCGAGCACGAAGGGCCACGGCTCGCGGCACTGCGCGATCGGCTCGAGGCAGGGATTCTGCAGCAGGTGCCGGGCACGGCAGTGAATGGCGACGCTGATAGTCGCGTGCCGAACACGACCAACATCAGCTTCGATCGCATCGAGGCCGAAAGCCTGCTCATCGCTCTCGATCTGGAAGGCATCGCGGTATCCACCGGATCTGCGTGCTCGTCCGGCACGCTCGAGCCGTCGCACGTGCTGCGCGCCATGGGCTTTCCCGCCCATCGCACGCAGAACTCGCTGCGGTTCAGCCTCGGCCTGCACTCGACCGACGCCGAAGTCGATCGCGTCGTCGCGGTGCTTCCACGACTCGTCGAGAAGCTCCGCGGCCTCACGCGCCGGCCAACCGCTCAGGCCGTCAGCTGACTCCGATGCGCATTGTTGTCGCCATGTCGGGTGGCGTCGATTCGTCGGTGGCCGCTGCTCTTCTGGCCGATGAGGGGCACGATGTCGTCGGGCTCTCGATGCAGCTCTACGATCAGACGAAGGGCGAACGGTCGTTTGGCGGATGCTGCTCGATTGAGGACCTGCACGACGCGCGTCGCGTGGCGGCCAGACTCGATATTCCCCACTACATCCTCAACCTCGAGCGGGAGTTCAACGCTCGAGTCATCTCGAACTTCGTTGACGAGTACACGAGCGGCCGCACTCCCCTGCCCTGCGCCCGCTGCAACAGCGACTTGAAGTTCTCGACCCTCGACGAGCGCGCCCGCGGACTCGGCGCCGCCGCTGTCGCCACCGGGCACTACGCCCGGGTCGAGCGTGACGAGGAGACTGGACGCTATCTGCTCAAGCGCGGCGTGGACGCCTCGAAGGATCAGGCGTACTTCCTCTTCGCGCTGACGCAGGACCAGCTGTCACGCGCCTGGTTCCCCGTCGGCAATCGTGCGAAGGAGGACGTCCGCGCGTACGCGCGGGAGCGTGGGCTTCCGGTAGCAGCCAAGCCTGACAGCCAGGAGCTCTGCTTCGTTCCTGACGGCGACTACGCCGAGTTCCTTGAAGATCGCCTTGGGACCTCTGAGTCGAAGGGACCGATCGTCGACGAGCACGGAACCGTCGTCGGCCGCCACGACGGCGTCCACCGGTTCACCATTGGCCAGCGGAAGGGACTTGGCCTGGCGAATGTCCCTGGCCGCTCGTCGGCCTCACCGATGTATGTCATAGCGCTCAACCCCGTCGAGCGGACCGTAGTCGTCGGCCCGAAGGAGTCACTCGAGCACACGGCGTTGACAGCGTCGGACGTGAACTGGATCGGGCGTGAACCTTCCGGTCCCGTCCGTGCGGGCGTTCAGATCCGCCACAGGCACACTGCCGCTGCGGCCACGGTCTATCCCGAAAGGGGGAATCGCGCGCGCGTGGAGTTCGACGTGCCGCAAGTCGCGATCACGCCTGGTCAGGCGGCTGTCTTCTACCAGGAAGATGTCGTGCTGGGGGGAGGATGGATCAATGACGACCGTGGCATTTCGTAAGGCGAGCACTTGCGCCTTTCAAACTGTAGTGCTCGCGCTTGCTATTCTTGTCGCGACAGCGAATACAGCGGCTGGGGAGTGTGTCACTCTTCCGCCGTCGATGGCCATCGAACGTGCGGACGTCATCTTCGAGGGTCGAATTCGGGAGCTCCACGGTTTCTTTGCGAGACCGGACTACTCATTTCGCAGCTGGATAGTGACCTTTGACGTGTCCAGAGTCTGGAAGGGAACGGTTGGCGAGGCATTTACGCTTCACTTACTTCCCATAGACATGGACGGCATGTATAAGGACTTCGAGCTGGGTGGCTCGTACGTTGTCTTCTCGGCGCTGAACGACCAGCGTTTAGATGACATCCGTGGCATCAAGGGGCCCACGTACGGAAGCCATCTATGCAGTGGAACTTTTGCAACCGGAGGGAGCAGAGACGACCGGTGGCGCGAAATCTCGTTAAAGGAGCTGGGTCCGGGACGCCCCGTTCCGTGAATCCTACCCGCTGATTCTCACGTCGGCGGTCTCCGGCTGGACATCTTCCGGCACGCCATCAAGAAAACGTTCGGCGTCGAGCGCGGCCATGCAGCCCGATCCCGCTGCGGTGATGGCCTGACGGTAGACGTGATCCTGAACGTCGCCGCACGCGAACACGCCGGGCAGGTTGGTTTTTGCCCCGTTATGCGTGATCAGGTAGCCGTTCGCGTCCATATCGAGCTGTCCCTTGAACAGCGACGTGTTCGGCGTGTGACCGATGGCAACGAAGACACCCGCGACGGGGAGCTTCGTCACGACGCCGGTGTCGGTGTGACGGAGCGTCATGACCGTCACCTCGCCCTTTGACACGTCGTCGATCGACTCGACCACGTGATTGAGCATCCACGAGATCTTCGGATTCTCCCGCGCCTTGTCCTGCATGATCTTCGAGGCGCGAAGCGTGTCCCGGCGATGGACGAGAGTCACCTTCGAGGCGAACTTCGTCAGGAAGATCGCTTCTTCCATCGCGGAGTCGCCGCCGCCGACGACGGCGATTTCCTGTCCGCGGAAGAAGTATCCGTCGCAGGTCGCGCAGGTCGAGACGCCGTGGCCCATGAGCGCGCGCTCGGACGGCAAGCCAAGAAGTCGCGCCGATGCTCCGGTAGCGATGATCAACGAGTCGGCGGCATATTCGGCGTCGCCGGTCGTGATCTTGAAGGGCCGCGACGACAGGTCGACCTTCGACACGTAGCCTTGGATGATCTGCGCGCCGAACTTCTCCGCCTGCGCGCGCATCTCGGTCATGAGGTCGGGCCCCATGATCCCGTCGCGGTGGCCTGGCCAGTTCTCGACCAGGGTGGTCATCATGAGCTGGCCACCGGCCTCGATGCCCTCGATGACGAGGGGCTGCAGGTTCGCGCGGGCTGTGTAGAGAGCGGCGGTCAGGCCGGCCGGGCCTGACCCGATGATCACGACGCTACGGGAAGTCATGCTGCGGTGAGATGCTTCTCGATGACCCTCTTCAGGTCTTCCTTCGGAGCGAGCCCGACGACGGAGTCGACGACCTGGCCGTCCTTGAACAGGAGCACGGCAGGAATCCCGCGGATCTGGAACTTGAACGCGGTGTTCGGGTTGTCGTCCACGTTGAGCTTGCCGATCGTCACACGGCCGGCAAAGTCCTGGGCCAGCGCGTCGATTGTGGGGCCCAGCCGCTTGCACGGCCCGCACCATTCCGCCCAGAAGTCCACGAGGACCGGTCCGCCCGCCTTCAGCACCGAAGTCTCGAAGTTCCCGTCCGTAAATGTCTGCACGTGCTCGCCTGCCATTTGATCTCCTTCAGTCCGGTGGGCGCTGCTGCCGGGACCTCGTCCTGGCCGGCTCGCTGACCCGCTCGTATATTCTGACGTACTCACGAGCCGATCGGTCCCAGGAATGGTCCTGCTTCATGCCCGCTCGCTGCAACGCCTTCCAGGCACGCGGTTTCCTGAACGTCGCCAGCGCCCGTCGCAGCGCCTCGATGAGCGCTCCGGGAGTGTAGTCGTGGAAAACGAAGCCGGTCGCACCGGCCTTGCCGGCCTCTGCAGCCTTGATTCCCGTCGACGCGAGCGGATCGCAAACGGTGTCTGCCAGTCCGCCCACCGCCCGGACGACAGGCACGGTTCCATAGCGGAGGCTGTACATCTGATTGAGTCCACAGGGCTCGAAGCGCGACGGCATCAGGAAGAGATCGGACCCGGCCTCGATGAGATGCG
>JBFWPD010000398.1:0-4225 GCA_050250175.1 Vicinamibacterales bacterium | reverse complement strand
CCGGCGAGCGATCGCTGCCACGCTTCGACCGCCTCTTTGTAACGCTTCAGCGAGAACAGGACGTCGCCGAGATGATCCTGCACCACGGAGTTCGACGACATCTGGTCTGCCGCGCGGCGCAAGTATTCCTCGGCGAGCGAGAACTGGCCGTCCTTGAAGTAGGCCCAACCGAGGCTGTCGAGATAAGAGCCGTTGTCCGGATCCACGGCGAGCGCGCGCTTGATGAGATCCACCGATTCCGCGAGGCGCTCTCCGCGGTCCGCAAACATGTAGCCGAGGTAGTTCAACGCCGCAGCATGCCCTGGCTCGATCGCAATGGCCTGGCGGAAGGCCGCCTCGGCTTCGGGATACTGCTCCTGACGCTCGAACACGGCACCCAGCTCGAACGTGACGTCAGCATCCTGCGGAAATCTCGACTGCGCTTCCTGCAGGAGCTTGATCGCCTGCGAGCCGCGCTCGGCTTCGAGGTACACGCTCGCTGCCGCGAGATGAACGCGAGGATCGTCGCCCTGCCGTGCGATGAGGTCGTCGAACACGGCGATCGCTTCGTTCGAGCGCCCTGCGGCGTTCAAGGCCTCCGACGCGAGGCGCGCGAGACGAATGTCGTCGAGCCGTCCGGCGCGAGCGTCGCGGGCCACCTGCACGGCGCGATCGGGACTCTTCGCTGCGATGTGGGCTTCAACCAGATAGCCGGTCAGCGAAACGTCCTGCGGCGCGAGCGCATGCACTTCCTCGAAGGCGCGGACCGCTGCATCGTGCTGGCCAATCTGCTGATAGGCAAAACCCAGTGACGGAAGAAGCATCGACAGCGGGAAGCCCGAGTCGGGTCCCTTCCTGAACGCTTCGACCGCCGGAGCAAGGGCATCGACGACGCCCTGATAGTTGCCGCGTTCGGCCAGCGACTCGGCAAGCGCCACGTAGCCCCTGTGGCTGTTCCGGTTCTGCTCGATGATTCTGCGAGCCGTAGCCTCCGCGGCGGCGTACTCGCCCGCGGCAAGTTCCGCCTGCGACAGCATGTAAAGCCCGCGTTCGTCGGTGGGACGCATCTCGAGCGCTTCGCGCAGCACGTCGCGCGCCCGGATCGCGTTGGTCCGTCCGCCTGCATTGAGCAGCATCGCGGCGTACCGCGTCCGAAGATCGAAGTTCGGCGGGCTGAGCCGCAGCGCTTCCTCGTACGCCTGCGCACCGTCGGACCAGCGCCGGATACGTCCGTAGAAGTCGCCGAGCGTCGCATAGAGCCGCGGATTCACGAGGACCGCGTCCTCGAGCCAGCGGACCGCATCCTCGACTCGATTGGCGGCGGCAAACGTATCGACGAGCAGCGTCACGCCATCCTGCCAGCCGGGTTCCTGCCGCAGGATCTCGGTCAGCATCGGGATCGCGTCGTTGTACTGACCGGCGACAACGTAGACCCTCGCGAGCATCGCGCGGATGTTCACGTCCGCGGCCACTTCGCCCGGCTCCCGCGCTACGGCCTGCTCGAGATGCGACAGCGCGCGTCTCAGCGTTTCCTGCTGCGTGCGCCGGCCCTCGGGCGTGCGCGGCACTTCAGACGTCGCAGCTGAGGCATAGATCGTCCCGAGCACGCGATGCGCTTCGCGATTCGACGGATCGATGTTGAGCGCCTCCTGCGCGGTGACGACCGCCTCGGCGCCGCGATCCTCGCGCATGTGCAGATCGGCCAGGGCCGCGACGATGTCCGCGGAGGCGGGATCGGCGGTGCGCGCGCGTTCGTAGGCAGAGACGGCCGCGGTCGAGTCGCCTTCGTCTTCGAGGCGCCGCGCGAGAAGGAACTCGCGATACGCATCAGCGACCTGGGTCGGCTGTGCGGTCGCGCCCCCTGTCGTCTGGCCGGCGGGCTGCGCCGGATCGGCTTGTGGAGCCGCACCCAGCAACGCGACGAGCAGCAGGGTCTTCATGGGTCGAATTGTTCCACAAACCCCGGCACGTGTCATATAGTCCCGGGCATGGCAGTCGACCCCGAGCTTCTGGAGATTCTGGCCTGTCCGAACTGCAAGACGCCCGTCACTCCGGTCAAGAACGGCACCGCGTTGAAGTGCGGCACCTGCTCGCGCGTCTACCCGATCAAGGACGACATTCCGGTCATGCTGATCGAGGAAGCCACCATCGAGAAGTGACGCTCCGGCAGGAAGGGCGGGAGGGGAAAGACGGGCGGGAGAGGCAGGAGGGGCGGGAAGGGAAGATCGGGGAAAGCCGACCCACTCGATTCCTTCTCGTTCGGCTGCGGCAGATCGGCGACGTCGTCTTCTCCACACCAGCCGTTACGGCTCTCCGGGAAGACTTCTTGTCAGCGCACATCACGTACCTGGTCGAACCGGCGGCCGCAGCCGTGGTCGAAGGTCATCCGGCAATCGACGAACTGATCGTCGCGCCGCGGACGCGCGGCATCGCCGGCGTTGCTTCCGAGCTCGACCTCGTCAGGCGTCTTCGAGCGGGACGTTTCGACGTCGCAATCGACTTTCACGGAGGTCCACGGGCGTCCCTCCTCACCTGGCTGAGCGGCGCCCAGGTTCGGATCGGGTACGAGGTCGCGGGCCGCGCATGGATGTACACACGCCGCGTGGAGCGCCCGCGCGAGCTCAGGCCGCGGCACTCCGTCGAGAACCAGTGGGACCTGATCGCCGCACTCGGCGTCCCGGCACCTGACCGCGAACGATACCCGGTCGTGATGCCGGTCGACCCTCGGGCCATGCACGATGTCAGAGCGCGACTGGCCAGGGCTGGCGTTGCCGACTCGGACCCGGTGATCGTGCTGCACGTGAGCGCAGGGAACCCGTTCCGCCGCTGGGCCGTCGCGTCATTCGCAGAAGTGGCAGCGGCGCTCGCCGCAGGCGACAAGCGGCGCCGGATAGTCGTGACGTCCGGTCCGTCCGAAGCCGCGGCGGCGGGGGCAGTGATCGAGGCGGCGCGAGCCGCACTGCCGGAGGATGCGCGGGCACGCGTGCTCGTGTGCGGCGAGTTCACCCTGGCCGAGCTGCGCGCACTGCTCGAGCGCGCGGTCCTCTACGTGGGCGGCGACAGCGGACCGATGCACATTGCTGCAACGAGCCGCGTGCCGATCGTGAGCCTGTACGGTCCCACCCTTCCCGCGCGCTCCGCGCCCTGGCGGCCGTCATCGTTCCCGTCGGAGGCCGTGGAAACCCTCGGACTTCCCTGCCGCCCGTGCGATCAGCGAGTCTGCGAACCGGGTGATTTCCGCTGCCTCGGGTCGATCGCCCCCAGTCAGGTCCTTCTCGCAGCAGAGCGGGCGCTGGCGCGCGCCACCGGTTAGAATGGCAGGGTTCACCATGCAGCACGCAAGGGCCATCGGGGCCGCACCGCCCGTCGCCTCGTCGATGCCGGTCTGGCTGGAACAGGCCGGGGTCGTCGCGATCCTCGCCATGGCCGGCGCTCTCCAGGTATCGATCGCGATCGCGCAGGCGCTCCTCGCCATCGCGATCCTCTGCTGGCTCGGCGTGATCATCCTTCGCGCCGAGCGGGTCGAAGTGCCTGCGTTCTTCTGGCCACTGGCGGCGCTGGCGATCTGGACGGTCGTGTCGGCGACCTTCTCCCCGGACCCGATCGCGAGCCTGGCGGACGGCAAGCAGCTCCTGCTCTTTCTCATCGTGCCGCTCGTCTACAGATTCGTCTCCGGCGAACGGGGCGGCCTCCTGCTGACAATTGTCGTCTCGGTTGGCGCGGCGAGCGCGGCCTACGGCATCTTCCAGTACGGAATCCTTCGCTACGACAATCTCGGCATGCGCCCGCGCGGCACGCTCGGTCACTACATGACCTACTCGGGCCTCCTGATGCTCGTCATCTGCACCGCGCTCGCGAGGATCCTGTACGCGCCGCGCGACCGGATGTGGGCGGCGCTCGTGATGCCGGCGCTTGCGGTGGCGGTCGCGCTGACCTTCACGCGGAGCGCCTGGGTCGGCACCTGCGCCGCTGCCGCGCTTCTGTTCGCACTGAAAGACTTCCGGCTCGTCGCGGTGCTGCCGGTCGTCGCCGCCGTCTTCTTCCTGGCGGCGCCCCAGGGTCTGAGCGATCGCTTCGCCTCGATGTTCGACATGAGCGATCCGACCGTCCGCGATCGCGTCGCGATGCTGGAGGTCGGAAAAGGGATGGTCGGCGCACATCCGCTCGTGGGTGTGGGCCCCGAGATGGTCGAGCGGATGTACCCGGACTACCGGCCGGCCGACGCCGTCCAGGCTGTCAATCCGCA
>JBFWPD010000397.1:0-4236 GCA_050250175.1 Vicinamibacterales bacterium | reverse complement strand
AGGGACTGGAGGCGACGGCGATTTGTAACATCCTCGGGATCACGGAGACCAATCAACGAGTGCTGCTCCACCGCGCGAGAACGAAGGTCCGCGCTGCTCTGGAGCGTTACCTGCTGGAAGGGTGAACCGTGCTGACCTGCAAAGAACTGACCGAACTCGTGACGAACTACCTGGAAGGTCATCTGTCGCTATACGACCGCGTACGGTTCGAACTGCACGTTGGTTTCTGCCAGCACTGCCGGACGTATCTGCGGCAGATGAAGACCACCGTGAGCGCCATCGGCCTGGTGGATGCTGAGGCGCCGCCGCCGGCGATGAGCCCGGAACTGCTCGAACGCTTCAGGACCTGGAAACCCTGACGCAGGTCCTCACTGCATGACCCCGGCGCGCCTCGCGCCCGCTGGTTCTCCCCGCACGTCCCTCACGAAACCCTCCCCAACACGCCAGGCGGCCGCTCAGCATCGGCCGTCCGGCCCTCCCCGCCCGGCGTGGCCCCGCAGTGACCTGGCTCACAGACCGCGCACTACGCCGTAACGACGGCAGACTTCGGTGGACTCCACTCCATTGAATCAGTTGCGCGACCCCGCGCAGCACACGGAGGACATCATGAATCGCATCATCGGCACCATCATCATCACGGGACTCGCACTGACGGCAACCACGGCAACCGCGCAGGAGCGCGCCGTCGGATCCGGACGTGCGGAACTCACGGCCTATCCAGGCGGCGGCATCGTCTTCACCGACACGAGCGGAGAAAGCGACTTCACAAACTACGCGGTCGGCGGCACGTTCACCTACAACCTCACTCGCTACCTCGGTGTCGAGGCCGATTCCGGCGGGTCGCTCGGGGTCGATCAACGATTGAACCTCGCCGAGGGGGCGCGCTCGAGTCGATCGCCGAACTTCTTCGGCTACACGGGCAACGCCGTCGTGTATCCAGTGGGTAATCGCCGCGCTTTCGTCCCATACGCGACCGGCGGCATCGGGGGACTGACCCTGTTCTCACGTCAGGCTCTCGGTGTGAACGACACCACCACGTTCCTGACCGGCAACGTCGGTGGCGGAGTCAAGTACTACCTGAGCGAACGCTGGGGCCTGCGAGCGGACTATCGGTTCCCGGCCACTCGCAGCCAGGATGACGCACCGGCCTTCTTCGGACGCGACAACCGATACGGGCATCGCGTCTCGGCAGGCATCGTGCTCAACCTCCTGCCCTGATGGGCCGGAATTGAGCCATTCGGGACGGCCGGACCTCGGAATACGAGGCCGGCCGTCCCGTTCTTCCGGTGATCCGCCCAGGCACAGCAGCGCGCCGACTCAATTACAGAGGTCGTCATGGACCTGCTCTCCAACACCGTCCAGCACTCTCCCATCATTCGCTCCGATACGGCCGTCATCAGTCAGCGTGCAGCGCCGCGATCAGCGGGCAGGTAATCGTGCCCCTGCTTGCGGAACAGCGATCGACCAACCGCGTCAGCACCAACTCGATTCGCCGCAGGTCATCAAGCTTCGCGCGCACATCCTCGAGCTTCTGCTCGGCGAGTCCGCGAGCCTCCTTGCAGTGAGTCCCGTCATCCAAGGTCAACAATCCCGCGATCTCTTCCAGGCTGAACCCGAGGCGTTGGGCGGACTTCACGAACTTGACGCGGGCTACGTCCGATTCTCTGTAGCGCCGGATGGTGCCGTAGGCGCGCCCCGGCTCCGACAGCAGTCCCTTCCGCTGATAGAAGCGGATCGTTTCAACATGGACACCGGCCGTGGCCGCGAGGGCTCCGATCGTCAGGCTCCGCGGATGACTGTTCATCTTTCTTGACCTCGCGCTCAAATCTTCTTGACTCCGTACTTAAGTACGGTTCGAAGCTTAAGTTGTCATGCGAACGACTGCAAATGATTCCCTCACACCGCCGTCTCGAATCTCCCCGCCGGCGACCGGTCGCCGCGCCCTGTATGCGGGAGGCCTGGCGGCAATTCTGGCGTCGACATGCTGCCTCGGCCCGCTTGTGCTGCTGCTCCTTGGGTTCAGTGGCGCCTGGATCGGCAATCTGACGGCGCTCGAGCCGTACCGTCCCTACTTCATCGTCGCCGCTGTGCTGGCCCTGTTCTCAGCGTACCGGCAGATCTTCCGACCAGTCGCAGTCTGCACACTGGGCGAAGTCTGCGCCATTCCCCAGGTGCGGACGATCTACAAGGCGATGTTCGGGTTGGTCGCCTAACTGATTCTGATTGCTGTCAGCTTTCCGTTCATTGCTCCGCTGTTCTACTAACCCTCGACAGATGACCGCCACAACAACTCACAGGGAAGGAACCCACATCATGAGAAGACTGTTGTCCATTGGGGCTGCGCTGTTGCTCCTCGCTGGTCCCGCCTGGGCTGCACCCAGGACCGTGACACTGGCCGTCCCCGGTATGACGTGTGCGACCTGTCCGATCACCGTCAAAAAGGCACTCACCAAGGTTGCCGGCGTCGCCAAGGTCGACGTGAACCTGGACAAGTTGCAAGCGGTCGTGACCTTCGACGACGCGAAGACCACTGTCACGGCACTGACCACGGCCACAACCGACGCAGGCTACCCCTCGACCGTGAAAGGAGAGTAACCAGCGATGAACAGCCGAACCCTGCTGAGAACCGGAGTCGCCGGGACTGTCGTGGCCGCACTCTGCTGCGCCACACCACTCCTCGTGATCCCGCTCGGCGCCGTCGGGCTCTCAGCCTGGATCGGTTGGCTCGACTATGTGCTGGTTCCAGCACTCTCGGTGTTTCTCGGCCTCACGACTTACGCTGTGCGGCGCCTCCGCGTCGAGAGCGCCTGCTGCACCGCCCGCCCCACCGAAGCCAGCATTCCCGGAGGACGCCAGTGAATATCCACGAACTCGACATCACGGGCATGACCTGCGACGCCTGTGCCCGCCAAGTCAGCCAGGCGCTCTCGAGCGTTCCCGGCGTTCAGGCGGCCGAGGTGTCCTATTCGCAGGGGACGGCTCAGGTGAACAGCGCCACGGCACTCGATCTAGGGCTGCTCGCCACCGCCGTGGAGGCGGCCGGTTACGGCATGACGCCGAAAGCCGGCGCACCGGTCGCCGCCCCCGCGGACTGGTTCGCACGTTCGCGCCGGGTCCCGGACGCGGGCGTAGACGTGCGGGTGGACGGTTCGCCACTACACATCGCCGTCGTCGGCAGTGGCGGCGGGGCGATGGCGGCGGCACTGAAGGCGGCTGAACTTGGCGCGACGGTCACGCTCGTCGAGCGCGGCGTCATCGGGGGCACCTGCGTCAACGTCGGCTGTGTGCCGTCCAAGATCCTGATCCGTGCGGCCCATATCGCCCACCTGCGCCGCGAGAGCCCGTTCGATGCGGGCCTCTCGGCCGTGCCGGCGATCGTCGACCGGCCGCGCCTGCTCTCGAAACAGCAGGGCCGCGTCGAGGAACTGCGCCACACCAAGTACGAGGGGATTCTCGCCGGAATCCCGGCTATCACGGTCGTGCACGGCGAGGCGCGCTTCACGAATGGCCAGACGCTCACCGTCACTTTGCCCGAGGGAGGCGAGCGCCTCGTGCCGTTCGACCGGTGTCTGATTGCCACTGGAGCGAGTGCCTCATTACCGCCGCTTCCGGGTCTGGAGGAGACACCATACTGGACTTCGACCGAGGCCCTCTCGAGCGATCGCATCCCTGGGCGGCTCGCGGTCGTCGGGTCGTCCGTTGTCGCGGTGGAACTCGCCCAGGCGTTCGCGCGACTGGGCAGCGACGTCACCATCCTCGCCCGCCGCACGTTGCTCGTCCGCGAAGATCCGGCCATCGGGGAGGCCGTCACGGAGGCCTTCCGCGCCGAGGGTATCACCGTGCTGCCGTACACGCAGGCCTCCGCCGTGTCGTTCAGGGACGACGAGTTCACGCTGCTCACCGGTCACGGCGAGGTGCGGGCAGACAACATCCTGGTAGCCACCGGTCGGACGCCGAACACGCGGAGCCTCCGTCTGGACGCCGGCGGCGTCACGCTGGACGCGCGCGGTGCGATCGTGGTTGACGATCACATGCGCACGAGCGCGCCGAATATCTACGCGACCGGCGACTGCACGGATCGGCCACAGTTCGTCTATGTGGCCGCAGCTGGGGGAACCAAAGCCGCGATCAACATGACTGGCGGAGACGCCACACTCGATCTGACCACGATGCCGGCCGTGGTCTTCACCGATCCCCAGGTGGCAACGGTGGGGCTATCGGAAGCGGAGGCCCGCG
>JBFWPD010000396.1:0-4261 GCA_050250175.1 Vicinamibacterales bacterium | reverse complement strand
TTGCAGCCAGCCATCTTTGCGGCTCTCTTCGAGCGCGTTCAGTTGCTCGATCAGCGTGTCCTGCTCGGCTCTGTCAGGCTTCAGGCTATGGACTGCAGGATTCAGGCTTCGCGCTTCGCGCTTCGCGGCCGGCTTCGGGCTTCCGGCTTCAGACTTCGGGCGCGGTCCCGAACGTGCGACGCCTGAAGCCTGGAGCCCGGAGCCTGGAGCCTTTGTCTCTCTGACCACATCATCCGCCTTCTTGTCATCTCGAAGGCCGAGATACACGGGATGGCGCAGCAAGCCTTCCATCGTCCACTCGCTGAAGCGCACCTGCGCGACCAGCTCCGGCCTGACCCAATGGGGCCGATCGTTGGCGGGCGGCGTTTCGTGAAAAGGCCGTGCGGGGACCTCCAGTTTCCGGAGCAGGGCTGAGATTCGTGCGAGCTCCCGCTCGTTGAATCCTGTTCCGACGTGGCCCACGTAGCGAAGCGCCCGTGACGAGCCCGTAGCCCGTGGCCTGGAACCCGGAGCCTGGGGATGTTCCCATACGCCCAGCATCAGCGCGCCGATGTGCGACCGCATGCCGCGAGGCTCCGTCCATCCGCCGATGACGAACTCCTGCTGGTGCGTGAGCTTGATCTTCCGCCAGTCCGGCGTGCGCTTGCCCGAGTGATAGATCGAGTCGGCCCGTTTCGCGATTACACCTTCCCAGCCGCTTTCCACGGCGCGTGCGTGAAGTGCACGGCCGTCCCCGCGCGCGATCTCGCTCAGGCGCAACACTCCAGGCGGAGAGGATTTTTTCGTCTTGGGAAAAAGCAACTCGAGTCGCGCGCGCCTGTCGAGAAGCGTCCATCCGCGAAGGTCGGTCGTGCCTTCTCTCAGGAGATCGAACGCGATGAACGCGACCGGAACCTTGTCCTCTGGCTTGCCTGAAGCCTGAAGCCTGGAGCCTGCAGTCAACTGCCGTGCGCCCGGAGCCTGCTGTCTGGAGCCCGGAGCCTGTTTCAGGTGGATTCGTCCCTGCAGAGCCTGGAAGCCAAGGGGCTGTCCCTTGTCATCGAGTGCGACGATCTCGCCGTCGAGCACGACAGGCCCCTTGAGGGACGCTGCTGCCCACTCCTGAATGGCTTCGACAATCTCGGGGAACTGATTCGTCTTGTCGTTGCCGTTCCTCGACCAGATACGCACGGGCACTCGGCCCTGGACTGTCCCGTCCTTGCTGCCCTTCCCGCCCGTCCTGCCCCTCCCGCCTGTGCCGCCGGTCCCCACCGTCCGGCTTTCAACTTCGATGACGGCACGAATTCCGTCGTACTTCGGTTCGTAGACCAGCCCGGGGTCGTCGAGCCGTGCATCGGCGAGCACGGCGAGCATGGGTTTGGGAGCCGCGCTCATCGCCAGAGAGAGACCGACGCCAGGACACGGAGCGGCCCCATGACAATCGGCGTCATCCGGCAGTCATTCTAGAACGTCTCGTGGGGCGCTTTCGGAGCCGAGGCACGAAGACCACGAGGACACGAAGACACGAAGGCACGAAGACACAAAGACACGAAACTCACGAAACGTTACAAAACTCACGAAAGAGGCGACCTCAGGAACTCACGAAAGTCGCCAAACTGACGAAGTTTACGACAACGCGGAAGGTCGAGAAGGCGGTCACATGCCTGGGCGAGCCGTGCTGGTTCTGGTGAGCCCCTGCCTTTCGTGTGCTTCGTGCGGTTTCGTGCGTTTCGTGTTGATGCGTTTCGTGTCTTGATGCCTTCCCGCCCGTCCCGCCCGTCGTGCCTTCGTGCTAGAGAAGACGCAGGATTCCGACCAGCGGGATGCGCACCCAGTCCGGACGGTTGTTCAACTCGTACCCCAGTTCGTAGAGAGCCTTGTCGAGCGTGAACGCATGAAGCAGGACGCAGAAGTCGTCGCCTTCGGGCAGCAGCGTCGAATGCTTGACCATGGCACGATAGCCGTTGAGGAACGACTCGGCGGCCCAGTGCTGCCAGGTCTCCGCCCACGGTTCGAGCTTGCTGTAGCTGTCGGTCGAGTGGACCGACGAAGTGAAGAGCGCGGCATGCGCGGCATAGCTGAACGAGCGCACCATGCCGGCGACGTCTTTCAGCGGCGAGTGCTTGCCGCGTCGCTCGGCGAGCGGACGCGCGGGTTCGCCTTCGAAGTCGAGAATGACGAAGTCTTCCTCGGTGCGGAGGACCTGTCCGAGGTGATAGTCGCCATGAATCCGGATTCGCTGTCCGGCGTGTGCCAGCGTGCTCAGGTCCTGGAAGCGGCCGACGAGGGCCGGCCGCGCTTCGAGGACGGCGTCCGCGCGCGCCTGCACGACCTCGCTCAGTGTGCCCCCTTTTGCCTGCAGCAGGTCGAAGATGGCATCGGCACGTCTCGTCATGTCCGCGGCAAGTGCCATCAGCGCGTCCGCGTCGAGCGGTTCCGGAGCAAACGCTGCATCCTCTCCTTCGCCGAGTGCGAGGTGCATCGCGGCAGTGCGCCGGCCGAGAGTGTTCGCGCTCTTCAGATACCAGCCCTCGGTCGCCGCAATGAACGGAGGTGGCTCCTGCCCTTCGCTCCACTCGGAGACTTCCGCTTCCGGAACCTCGCTCGTGACACGTGTGCTCAGTGAGGTTCCAGCGGCCCGGATGGCGCGTCGCGGCACGTTCCTCGGACGCCGTGCGTCCTTGTCCGGATCGAAGAGGGCCTCGGGTGGTGCGCCCGATCCCTGAATGCGTGCGGCCACGCGTTCGTAGTAACGCAGCAGGTTATCGACCGTGAAGTCCCATCCCGAGCCTTGATGGGTGACCGACGCCATCAGCAGGGCCAGCGTCCCATCGTCCAGTCCGGGCCGGTGATAGGCGAGCGTGCCCGCGAGCTGGGGAATGCGGGTGAAGCCGCGACTGGTCAGGAACTGCGAGATCTCCAGTTCCGGATTCGGTCCGGCTTCGATCCGCCTGAAGATCTTGAGCACGTACTTCTGGTTCACGAACGCAAGGCTATTGCTCTGATCGCCGCTCGATCGCGTCCAGCGCCGGTCCGCGGAAATGTCCAGTCCGGTCGTAAAGGGCACGCCCTGGGCCGATCCGTTGCGCATCGGCTGGATGAGCCCGTGCTCGATTGCGCCCAGCAGTCTGTTGCACGTGTCGTCGTCGGCCATGCCGTCGACCAGCAGGCCCTTCCTGGCGCCCGTCATTCGCGCCAGAACCAGCGAGGGCGCTTCGCGGAGGAAGGTCGCGGCCTCCTCGCCGGAAAGACAGGCGAGAGGCAGGAAGTACTGTTCCTCTCCGCCGTCCGCGAACATCACAAGGGCGGTCACGAGAAACGCAGGATTCCGTCCCTGCCGGAGCTTCACCCAGTCCCTGAACTGGACGCGCAGGATGGTTCGCGACTTGGCGCCGAACCAGCGCTGCTGCCGCAGGAACGGCTCGAGCGCCAGACGTTCGACCACCTGACGCGTGGCGGTGTCCAGCAGCCCTTCCCAGTCCAGACCTATGAGCACCGAGGGCAGCGTGTCGGCAAGTGAGCCGGACACGTCGCTCGTGCCAAGCCGCAGCGGCTGCTGCGCCAGCTGCATTGGTTCCGATCGCAGCGTGAACCAGTACGCGGCGTACGGGCCGAGCGTCAGGAAGTAGGGACGCTCCGTGATGCGGGGAAACTCTGTCAGTCCGTGCATCTCGGTCGGCACCAGTCCCGCAAATGCCGAGAGGTCGATCTCCGCGGGCTGCACCGCACGCGACAGATTCGCGACGACGAGGATGGTCTCGTTCGCGTCTCTCCGGAGATAGGACAGCACCTTCCTGTTCGGGCCGCCAATGAGCTCGAGCGACCCGCGTCCCAGCACCGGATGCTGCCGGCGCAGGGCGATCAGGCGCTTCATCCAGTTCAGGAGCGACCAGGGATACCGCTCCTGTGATTCGACGTTGAGGGCCTGGTAGCCGTAGACCGGATCCATGATCGGCGGCGCATAGAGCCTGGCGGGATCCGCCCGCGAGAAGCCGCCGTTGCGGTCTCCGCTCCACTGCATCGGCGTCCGGACGCCGTTCCTGTCGCCGAGATAGATGTTGTCGCCCATCCCGATCTCGTCGCCGTAGTAGACGACGGGCGTCCCGGGCAGCGAGAACATGAGGCTGTTCAGGAGCTCGACGCGCCGCCGGCTGTTCTCCAGGAGCGGCGCGAGACGGCGCCGGATGCCGAGATTCAGCCGCATCTGCGGATCCGCCGCGTACGACTGGTACATGTAGTCGCGCTCTTCGTCCGTCACCATCTCGAGCGTCAGCTCGTCGTG
>JBFWPD010000395.1:0-4266 GCA_050250175.1 Vicinamibacterales bacterium | reverse complement strand
ATCGCCGCGTCGCGGTCCTCGACGGAAACTCCGGCAAGATGCTTCGTTACTGGGGTGCTTACGGCAACAAGCCGAGCGATGAAGATCTCGGCCCCTACGATCCGAACGCCAAGCCGGCCGACCAGTTTCGTAACCCGGTGCACTGTGCGGATCTCTCGAACGACGGATTCGTCTATGTGTGCGACCGCGTGAACGACCGCATTCAGGTCTTCACGCCGGAAGGCAAGTTCGTCAAGGAAGGCTTCATCCTGAAGAACACGCTGGCCTCGGGCTCGACCTGGGACGTCGCGTTCTCGAAGGACCCGCAGCAGCGCTTCCTCTACGTGACTGACGGTCAGAACCAGCGCGTCCACATCCTCGATCGCCAGAGCCTGCAGCATCTCACCAGCTTCGGCGACGGCGGCCGTCAGCCGGGTCAGTTCTTCGGTGCGCACAGCATCGCCACTGACCGGGCCGGCAACATCTACACGACCGAGACCTACGAAGGAAAGCGCATTCAGCGGTTCATGTTCCGCGGGCTCGCCCCGGTTCCGGGCGCGAACCAGGGAGCCGCAGGCGTCTGGCCAGAGGCTCAGTAGTGTAAGCAGGCAAGTCACAGGGCGGCTGCGCCACCGCAGCCGCCCTCTTTCACATCGCTCGCTCCCGTCTCCACGAACCTTCTGAACGCCTTCTCCACCCACGACCAGACGCGCCGGCACAGTCCGGACCCATCATCCGGCTCGATCGGCGTTTTCGATTCCGGTGTGGGCGGTTTGTCTGTCCTTCGTGAGATCCGTCGAGAACTCCCCGCGGAAGATCTGATCTACGTCGCCGACTCGGCGTTCGCGCCGTACGGCAGTCAGTCAGACGAGACGATCGTCGAACGGTCGATCGCGATCGCCCGATTTCTGACCGCTCGATCCGCCAAGGCCATCGTTGTCGCGTGCAACACGGCCACGGCCGTCGCGGTCGACACGCTCCGGTCAATGTTTGCGGTGCCTGTCGTCGCAATGGAGCCGGCAGTCAAACCCGCGACACTCAACACGAGGAGCGCAGTGGTCGGCGTGCTGGCGACGACACACACGCTGGCCAGCTCGAAGTTCTCCCGGCTGCTCGCGGCGTACGGTGCAGACGTGGAGATCCTGTTGCAGCCCTGCCCTGGACTGGTCGAGCAGGTCGAAAAGGCGGACCTGGCGGGACCGCATACGCTCGCTTTGATAGAAAGCTATGTCGCTCCTCTGCTCGCCAGGCGAGCTGACACACTCGTGCTCGGCTGCACGCATTACCCGTTCTTGATTGGTTCAATCAGGCAGGTCGCCGGACCTGGAATCGAGATCATCGACCCTTCACCGGCGGTCGCACGTGAATTGCGAAGACGACTGAAGGCTGCCGGCCTCCTGTCGCAGGAGGCCGGCCCTGGGACCGAGCAGTTCTGGACGAGTGCGACGCCTGAGAGCGTGCGGCCCGTGATGGGTCAGCTGTGGACGCGGGACATCAGCGTCCAGCACCTGCCCTGATCGGCCGGTGCGGCTGATCACTTCATCTTCGATTGCGCCTTCCGTCTTTCAGCCCAATAGCGCTTCATCCGCTGCGACACGGCCTTCCGCGCCTCAGTGGACATCTGCCTGGTGCGACGGCGGGCCGTGGCCATCGATCGCTTCAGCGCTTTCCTTCTCTGGGGCAGAGCGAGCTCAGGGAAGGTCCGTTCAATTGCAATCATCTCGGCGCGCAGACGCTTCAACGCCTCTTCCGCACCAGCGCGCGCCAGATCCCGCAACCGGTCAGCACTCAGCTTCTTGGCCATGGATTACCTCGCTCCTGTGTCGAATGTCCCTCAAACAACGACATTATGTCAGACGTGTCTGACACATGGACAGGAGACATGATCTATTGGCAGCAAGTCCAGGAGCTTCTAACGCTTCTTCTGCGGCGCAAGCGGCTCGTGCGCGAGCATCTCCACCAGGGCAGCAATCTTCCGCGTTCGTCCAGACGATGTCTTCATCGCGTTGGTGCGAAAGGTCAGGCCGATCAGCTTCTGCCGGCCGAGCGTTCGAAAGGTCCGCAAGGCGCGAGGATTGGCTTTGATAGCGGTCAGCAGGTCAGACGGAAACTGGTCGATTGTCCAGCTCCGAATCGGCGGCGCGGCCGCCTCCCATCGTCCGTCCGCCTTCGCGGCGTCCACCTGCCGCTGTCCGTGCACGGTGATGCGGCCGGCGGCCGTGAGGCGCGCGACGTGGTCGCGATTGATCTGGCTCCATGGACTTCTGCGAGTTCGGGGCGAGTACCGTTGCAGGTACGAGACGGCATCGAGCGCCCTCCGCTGGCCATCAATCCAGCCCCAGCACAATGCGGCGTCGAGGCCTTCCTGAATGGTGATCGACGGCTTGCCGGATCCCTTCTTGAAGATCCGCAGCCAGACTTCACTCGCCCTGGCATGATTCGCGCTGAGCCAGCGCTCGAACGCCCCTGCGGTCTTGAACGTCTTGAACTGCGGCGGATGCGCGTTACGCGACGACATCAATCTGGCCGGGCTCCCGTGTCCCCGGGTTTGAGCTTTCAGTGGGGAACGATACAGTGTGCATCCAGTGAGATGCAGATGCTCGACGTACCGGGAACTAGACTGGTCACTGCCAGTAACGCGAGCTTCCGATGGCTGCTCATCTATAACAGTCCGCGGGTCACGTGCTTCCAGGGCGGAGACGCGACATATTGCGCGTTCGTAGGGGTAAGAGTAGGGGTAAGAGTTGAACGGTAGCCTTGCCGAGCGACCCGTCCTTCGTGCGCTGACGATTGCGGTGATCGTCATCACGTTGTGGTCCGTCGCGACAGTGGTAGCCGATCGGTATCGAACTCAAAAGGTGCAGCGTGCGGTTCGGTCCGCAGTGCTCGGGCGGAGCGAACTGGAGAGCGGACGGGCAGATGAAGCAATCCGCCACTTTCGTGAAGCCGTGGCCCTCGAGCCAGGCATCACACAGTACCGACTGGATCTCGCCGGAGCGCTTCTCGAGCTGAATCAGACTGACGAGGCCACGAACTACCTGCGCGAGGTGCTTCGTCAGGATCCGGTCAACGGACCGGCCAACCTGTCGCTCGCCAGAATTCACGACACCCTCGGCAGCGTGGAAGAGGCCGAGACGGCGTTCTATCGAGCGCTCTACGGCCGGTGGGCGGCCGACGAAGAAGAGGCGCGGCGTCGCGCGCGCCTGGAGCTCGTGGAATTTCTCACCCGCACGGCAAATCGCGACCGTGTTCCAGCGGAGTTGGTGCAGATCGCCACTGCCTTTCCCGGCGATCTGCTCCTGCAGCTCCGGGCCGGACGCACCCTGCTCGACATGGGCTTTCCCGAACAGGCCGCCTTGATCCTCAACGGTGCGGCCACGCGCTTTGCCGACCCCGGCGATGCCTTCGCGCTCCTCGCTGAAGCGCACCTGGACCGCGGCGACTTCGGAGGTGCAGTCGACGCCGCGCGGCAGGCGCTGAGGATCGATCCGACAAATAAGGGTGCGGCGGCCCGCCGCGACCTGGCGAGTGCAGCGGCTGCCATGGATCCGACACAGCTCCGGTTGTCCGTGCGGGAGCGGACGTCAAGAACTCAAAGGCTGCTCGGTCGTATTCGTGCGCTGCTCGAAACGTGTCAGCCCGCCTCGCTCGAGGACAATGAAGACGCGCAGTTGAGCCGCGACATCGACGCCTGGCTCTCGAATCCGTACGCGGTGCGGGTGGAGCAGCTCGAGACGGGACTTGCGCTGCTCGAGTCCGCCGCCGGACGAGTGACTGGGAGTTGCGCAGCCAGCAGGGATGACGAGGCTCTGGCTCTCGTCATCCGACGCATCTCGAATGTACCCGCCACATGATGGTCCCCGAGACTCCATCAGCACGGAAGCACGAAGGATCCCGGGCCGAGACGCAGCGATTTCTGTTGCTCTCCGCGTTGATAGGCATCTGCACCGGTCTGCTCGTCGTCTGCTTTCACGCCACCATCGAGCTCATCGCCTGGGCCGTGGACGATGCGGCGGCAGTCCCTGCCCTGCGCGTGCTCGTGACTGGCGCAGGTGCCGCCGCGGCGGCGCTCATTGTGAAGTACGTCCTTCCCGCGACCCGTGGGAGCGGCATCGTCCAGACGAAATCTGCGCTCTACGTCTCGAACGGGCACATTCCCGCGGCAGCCGTTCCGGGCAAGTTTCTCGTGTGCAGCATTTCTCTCGGAACCGGGACGCCGCTCGGGCCCGAGGATCCCTCCCTCTTGATGGGCGCCGGTATGGCGTCCTGGTTGGGACGAACGTTCGG
>JBFWPD010000394.1:0-4292 GCA_050250175.1 Vicinamibacterales bacterium | reverse complement strand
GAACGTCGACAAGGTGGAAGCGGTCGACAAGTTCACCGTGAAGGTGACCTTCTCGAAGCCGGACCCGTTCTTCCTGACGAACCTCGCGGGCTCGTACTCGAAGGTCCAGGCGCCGGAGGCGATCAAGGCGTTCGAGAAGGACTACGCGAACATGAAGGCCGACCTGGTCATCGGTACCGGCGCCTTCGTGTTGAAGGAGTGGTCGGCCGAAGGCAAGTCGAGCTGGGTTCGGCACGACAAGTTCCACGACCAGGTGAACTACGACGGCATCACCTGGCTGCCGCTCTTCACCGACCAGTCGGCGCAGGAAGCGGCCTTCCGCCAGAAGCAGATCGACTCGTTCGCGCCGACGCAGAACGCCGTCATCGAGAACCTGAACAAGGAACTCGCCGGCAAGATCTACGAGACGAAGGTGTTCTCGGGGAACCCGCAGGCGGGCACGTACTACGGTGGAGCGGCGCCGTGGAACAACCCGAACCTGATCGGCGCCATCTTCCGGGCGTTCGACCGCCGTTCGCTGGTCAACTCGCTCCTCCAGGGCAAGGCCGCGCTGGCCGGCAACGTCCCGCCGACGCAGTCCGCCTTCGGCATCCCGGAGAAGGAGCTCATCACCTACCCGGGCTACCTGGAAGACCGGACGAAGGAAGAGACGGAAGCGCGGAAGATGTGGGACGCCGGCGGCGGCGCTGCCCTCGGCGACGTCATCGTCGACATCCCGGACATCTGGGAAGGCCTCTATTCGGGTGGTTCTGCCCTGATCACCAACCAGCTCAAGAAGGTGCTCGGCAACAACTTCGTCGCGAAGATCGAGCCGTACTCGACCATCACGGGCAAGATCGTGAAGCAGCAGTACGGCAACGGGAAGCCGAACGTCTGGTGGGGCTGGATCACCGAGCTGACCGACCCGGAGCCGACCGTCCTCAACTTCCTCCAGTACAACTCGTCGCAGCCGCAGTTCCAGCAGTTCGGCGTGAAGATCGACAAGGTCGACACGTTGACTGCGAGCGCGTTCGCCGAGTTCGACCTGGCCAAGCGGCAGGAGACTTCCAAGGAAGTCGAGCGCGAGCTGCTCAAGAACTTCGGCGCGGGCGTCCACTACAGCCTCGTCGGCGTGAGCTCGAACCTGGCGTGGAACTACGTGAAGCGCCCCGAGCTTGTGCCGTTCGTGCAGCAGCACCAGGTGGGTCAGCAGTTCTGGTTCGACCAGACCGATGCCACCTGGCAGGGCCGCCCGGCGTAAGCCGAGTCACATCTCGCAGGCGGGCCAGCAGACTCTGAACCTGCTGGCCCGTCCTGTCTTATTCGCGAGGGGGAAACGTGAGGAACTACATTCTTCGCCGGATGGTCGTCAACATTCCGGTCATCTGGCTCGTGGCGACGCTCGTCTTCCTGGCTACCAGCGTGCTCCCGGGCGACTTCGTCGCCCAGCGCATTGCCGCACAGGACCCCACCTCGACCGACCCCGCGCTGCGAGAGTTGCAGATTGCCGCGGTCCGAAAGGACCTCGGGCTCGATAAGCCGGTGCTGGAGCGGTACGTCCGCTACCTTGGCAACCTGGTTACCGGAGACTTCGGCGTCTCCTACCAGACGCGTGAACCGGCGCTGAACGGCCTCAAAGACGGCCTGCCCTACTCGCTCCAGTTGGCGCTGATGTCGCTCTTCGTTGGGCTCGTCACCGCGCTGCCGATCGGCATCATCAGTGCCATCCGCCAGGACTCGATCCTGGACTACGTGTTGCGGCTTTTCGCCATCCTCGTCCTGGCGATGCCCAGTTTCTGGGTCGGCACCATGCTGCTGCTGTACACCGTCAAGGGCGTGAGCGTCTTCGGCCTCTTCGAAGTCGGCTGGACGGTGCCGCTGACGGACCCGAAGCTCCTCTGGGAAGACCCGGGTTCGAGCCTCCGCCTGTTCATCATCCCAGCCGTCGCCGGCGGTCTCGCTTCGGCGGCGGGCGTCATGCGGCTCCTGCGGTCCCAGATGCTGGAAGTCCTCCGCCAGGACTACATCCGCACCGCCTGGGCGAAGGGTATGCGCGAACGCGTCGTCATCCTTCGCCACGCGATGAAGAACGCCATGGTCCCCGTCGTCACCGTGCTCGGCCTGACGCTCGCGGGCCTGCTGAGCGGGAACGTCGTTTTCGAGAACCTCTTCGGCATCCCGGGCGTCGGCCGCCGGATCCTCGTCGCCATCCAGGCGCGCGACGTCCCGGTGGTTCAGGCGTTCGTCCTTGTCATCGCGACGTTCATCGTCTTTGTCAACCTCGGGATCGACTTGCTCTACGGCGTGCTCGACCCACGAATCCGGTACTCATAGGCAGGGATTGGAACAATGGCACAAGAACAAGCCCTCGATCGTTCCACCCGGACAACCGTCCGCCGAAGCCTGAGCGACCGGCCGCTGATCGTCCGCTATCTCGTCCAGACTGGCCGGTTCTTCCGGACGAAGCCGCTTGGCGGCATCGGCGTCATCATCATCGGGCTCTGCGTCTTCGCGGCGGTTTTCGGAGACCAGATCGACCGGTATGAACCGGACCAGATCTTCAGCACCGTGAACCCCGAATTCGACGAAGCGCTGTACGAGAAGAGCCTGACCGACCCGATGGTTCGCCTGACAGCGAGGCCCGAGCAGCTCCAAAAGGGCGAGACGCCGGTCATCTTTGCCAAGCCCTCCAGCGAGCACTGGCTGGGGACCGACGGCCTCGGCCACGACCTCTACTCCCGCATCATCCACGGCGCGCGCACCGCCCTCTATGTGGGCCTCGGCGCGGCGCTCATCGCCACCATCGCCGGCATCGTGATCGGTCTTTCGAGTGCGTACTTTGCCGGCGCATTCGACTTCATCGTCCAGCGCATCATGGACACGCTGCAGGCGTTCCCTCCGCTCGTCCTCCTGCTGCTTTTCGGACAGGTGGTGGCGAACCCCACACTCCTCGTGAACACGATTTCCCTCGGTATCCTGGGTGTCGCAAGTTCGTCGCGCATCGTGCGCAGCGCCGTGCTGGCCGCGCGCGAAGAAGTGTACGTGCTCGCCGCGCAGACCGTGGGCGGCACCGACCTCCGGATCATGTTCCGCCACATCTTCCCCAACATCACCGCGCCGATCATCGTGACCTTTACGAGTTCGATCGGCGTGTACATCCTCGTCGAGGCGACACTCGCGTTCCTCGGTCTCGGCGACCCCACACGGGTGTCCTGGGGCAAGATGATCGAAGAGGGCAGGCGGAACGGCGTGGCCGACCCGTGGATGGCACTCGCAGTTGGCGGCGCCCTGACGATCACCGTGCTCGGCTTCAACCTTGCGGGCGACGCGCTCCGCGACGTTCTCGATCCTCGGCTTCGAGGACGCGGCGGTCGCGCCGGCTTCTAACACCAACCACCCGGCGTCGATTCGATCGGCGCCGGGACTGGCAGACCTTCAAGCGGGCCCGGATATCCGGGCCTGCTGTTCGTCCGGGCAACAACATCTCCAGAGCGGCCACATGGGCGGCGCAACTCCCGCGATTCCCCCAAAAGAAACGCCCGCCGGATTTCCGGCGGGCGTTCGGTTGTGGTTAGGAGAAGGAGAACTAGAGCTTCTCTACCTGGAGGAAGTCCAATTCGACCGGCGTTTCGCGGCCGAACATGTTGACGACGACCTTCACGCGGCCCTTTTCGGTGTTGATTTCGTCCACCGTGCCGACGAAGTCCTCGAACGGGCCGTCGACGATACGGACGCTCTGACCGGGGACGAACGCGACGCGCATCCGGGGCTGTTCCATCCGCATGGCACGGAGGATGTGGTTCACTTCGTCCTGCGAGAGAGGCACCGGGCGCGTTCCCGAACTGACGAAGCCGGTCACGCCGGTGGTGTTCCGGATCATGTGCCAGGCTTCGTCGGAATCGGGGTCGCCTTCCTTGAGCTCGATTGTCTGCACGAGCACATAGCCGGGGTAGAGCTTCCGCTTGACGGTCCGGCGCTGGCCTTCCTTGATCTCGATCTCGTCTTCCGTCGGGACGACGACGTGATGGACCTTGTCCTTCGCGTCCATCTGCTCGACGGTCGCCTTGATGGCGCTGCGGACCTTGTTTTCGTGCCCGCTGTAGGTGTGAACGAAGTACCACTTGCGGCCGGGCGCGCTGATCTCTTCATCGGTCAGCTGTTCCTGTTCGAGCGCGTCATCGTCCTTCCGCCGGCGCGGGGCGCGCTTCGGCTTTTCTTCGGGACGCACGTTCGAAAGGGCGGTCACCGGGCTCGGTTCGTTACTCACGAAAAGAAGACCTTTTCAATTATCCAGCCGAAGCCGAGGTCGAGCG
>JBFWPD010000393.1:0-4299 GCA_050250175.1 Vicinamibacterales bacterium | reverse complement strand
GACAGCATCGGATGATGTCTCGAGTGGCTGCTGACCGCAGACAACCGGCTGCAGGTCGTTGGCGCTCGTGATCCACGCACCCTTGCGAGGCGGACCGACCAGTGAGCCGGCGTCGGTTGAGGCGCTGGGGGTGAGGCTGACAACGGGCGCTGCAATGCCGGCGCCCGTGTCGCCTGCGCCGGTGACGTGCCAGGTCTGGAACGGCGCCGTCAGCGGCGAGGCCGCAAGGACGAGCAGCAGGATCGCGAGCCACCTGCGAATCACGCTCTGAGGGTACAACTCCAATCGCACGCGTACAAGCCCTACCACGGAGGCAGCGTCATGAACATCAGTTCCCTGAGATACGGGTCGTTCGATTCCAGCAGCTCCGCCGCGGTGCCTTGAAAGTAGATCCGGCCCTCATGCAGGACCATGAACGTCGCGCGCCCCGCGTCTGCCTTGCTGGCCGGCACAATCTGCACCCGGCCGCCGCTCGACACAGCCTCGTGGTCAGCGATGTAGATCGCATCCCGCATCTGGTGGGTGACGACGATTGAGGTGACGCGCTCCAGGTCGCGCAGCTTCACGATCTGATCGTCGATGGTCGTCGCCGTGATCGGATCGAGACCCGTGGTCGGATCGTCCAGAAGCACGAGACGCGGCCGCGACGCCATGGCCCTGGCGATCGCGACACGCCGCCGCTGCCCGCCGGACAACGCCGACGGCATCTTGTCCACGTGCTCCTCGAGGCCGACGAACCCGAGCACCTCCACGACACGGTCCCTGACCTCGCCGGCAGGCGTGTCGGTCTCCTCGTAGAGACGGTAGCCGACGTTCTCCGCCACCGTGAGCGAGTCGAAGAGGGCGCTCTCCTGAAAGAGCATGCCGATGTCGCCTCGCAGCTTCAGCAGATCGAACTCGTTCATCTGATCCACCCGCTGGCCATGCACGACGACCCTGCCGGCGTCAGGACGCAGGAGACCGAGGATCACTTTCAGCAGGATCGACTTTCCCGCGCCGCTCGCCCCGAGCAGGATGGTCATGCTGCCGGCGGGAATGGTCAGGCTGACGTCCCGCAGCACCTGATGGTCATCGAACGAGAACTGGACGTGTTCGAGGACAACGGCCGGTGAGGTTGACGCTTCGGTCTGAAGCGGCCCGGGTCTCAACGCCACCCGCGCCGCCGCCATACGTTCGGGTCGAGCTCGTCCATCACGAAGGAAGCCATTCTGCACCCCACCTTCTCCAATTATGCCTTCGACGCCACACGCAACCGCCGAGTCCTCCCGGAAGCGCGGTTCTTCGGTCTGCACGCCTCACCCTGATTGCACTTCCCGGTGCATGATCGTCGCGTTGGCGCACCCGGATGTCCGGCGGCACACGGCGACAGAGCGCCATACTGGAGAACGCGATGGAGATGAATGCCTTCTTGGACAACGCGATCACGATCCTGATCGCGGTGCTGTGGAAGATCGCTGGAGCATTCCTGCTCTGGCTGGCCGGGCGCTGGCTGATTGCCTTCGCTTCCCGGCTCATGGGACGCGCGCTGGCGCGTCAGCAGCTGGACATGACCCTGACGCGCTACATGCAGACGGGGCTGTCGGTGCTGTTGAACGCCGCGTTGATCGTCGCGATTCTGGGGTTCTTCGGCGTCGAGACGACAACCTTTGCGGCCCTCCTCGCCGCGGGCGGCGTCGCGATCGGCGTTGCCTGGGGAGGCCTCCTCGCGAACTTTGCCGCGGGAGCGTTCCTCGTGATTCTCCGGCCCTTCAAGGTCGGCGACGTCGTCACCGCGGCCGGCGTGACCGGGACGGTGGACACGATCGGCCTGTTCGGCACGACCATCAACACGCCCGACAACGTCCTCACGATCATCGGCAACAGCAAGGTGTTCTCGGAGACCATTCAGAACTTCTCCGCGAACCCGTACCGCCGGGTCGATCTGACGGCCATCATCAGCGACAGTGTCGATCATCACCACGCGATCCGGCTGCTCAAGGAGCGGCTCGCAGGCATCCCCAACGTACTCGCGAATCCCGCACCGGAGGTTGACGTGCTGCAGTTCACCCCGGCTGGGCCGCTGCTGTGCGTGCGGCCGTTCTGCAGCAACCAGCACTACGGCCAGGTGTTCTTCGATACCAATCGGATGATTCGCGAGACCTTCGACGCCGCGGGCTTCCCGGCCGCCGTTCCCTCGTACGCTGTGAGGGGGCCGTTGCCTGGGCCTCCGGTCGATTCGAAACAGCAATAGTCAGTGCGACCGGAGCTCCCGGCGTGCGAACCGCGCCGGCACGGGTTAAGCTCATCTAAACACGCTGGTCGTCTGCGACAATGACGTATGCACAGTGACTCCACACGTTCGATGACTCCGGCGGGACGACGATTCGGCGATTGGAAGAGTCTCGCGCTCGTTGTCGCTCTGCTGGCCGCGCCGGCGTGGGGCTGCGTCGAGTCCGGCACCGATCCGACGCCCGACGACGAGATCCCCCAGGTGGCCGGGAACTACGCGGGCACAATCACCCTGGCCTTCCCCGAGAACGGCACGTCGATGACCTGCACGGCAACGACATCGGCAACGCAGTCGGGTTCGACGGTCAACATGACGCCAATCGTCCTTGGCGGTCTGTGCGACGGCATCAACATCCCGATCGGCACGGTGATCATCGACGACACGGGCGACATTCCAGCCAGCGTCTCGGGAACGACGAACAATCCGGACTGCGGGACCTACAACTACACCGTGACTGGCGGATTCGACGGGACCGAACTGCAACTGTCAGCCACCCTCACCTCCACGACGTGCGACGACGCCACGCTGACGGTGGTGCTCATTCGTTCGTGACGAGCCGCAAGGACCCTCCGACATCGTGACAACCCCGTTTCGAGTACTCGTCGCCACCGACGGCTCCGCGGCAGCCAGGGCGGCCGTCACCACCGCGTTGCGCTTTCCGTGGCCTGAAGGCACTCTGGCTGACGGCGTCGTCGCCAATCAATTGAGAGCGGAGACGCCCGCACCGCTTCTCTCATCGGAGCTCGACAAGGTGGCAGAGGTCCTGGCCGCCGCGACGACGCGCGATCTGACGCGACGCTGGACAGACGGCCGGACGGCCATCGTCGCCGGGTCTCCGGCCGACGTGATCCTGATGGAAGCCAGGCGACTCGGTGCCGATGTCATCGTGGTCGGCTGGCGAGGTCACGGAATCGTGCGCCGGTACCTGATGGGAAGCGTGTCGAGGCGAGTGGTCCGCCACGCGACGACGAATGTTCTCGTCGTCAGACGTGCTCGCACGGAGATCCGCCGCATCGTCATCGCGTTCGACGGCTCATCGCAGTCGAAGCGGGCGGTCGATCTCGTGGCCCGCTTCAGCGTCCCACCGAAGGGACGCATCACATTGGTCACGTCGGTCGATCCCATGTTCGTATCGCTGGCGCTCGTCCCCGAGAGCAACCGCGCGAACATCGAACGCGAAGTGTCACGCGTGAACCGGGAGCGTGTCGCGCAGGCGCGTCAGGCGCTGGAGGAACCCGCCGGAGCGCTCACCGCGGCCGGGTGGAGCGTCAAGCGCCTGGTGACGCAGGGGGAGGCTCTGACGGAGGTTCTGTCGGCCGTCAGAAAATCAGATGCCGATCTGCTCGTCGTCGGCGTGGCGGGCCAGGCCGGTGATTCGTCGCCCTTCGTGGGCGGCGTCGCCGACGGTGCCCTGAACCTCAGCACGGTTCCCGTGCTCGTCGTGCGGTAGCAGCCGGGAGCTGATCCGGTCCTGGAACGAGTGTCCCGCCACGCTGTCAGCGGACCGGAAGCGGCGGATCCGTCAGCTTCAGCGTTTGCTTCCCGACGTTCGCCCCCGTGAAGATGCGGAGAAACGTCTTCGGGATGTGCTCGAAGCCTTCCTGGACGTCGACGTGCGCGCGCAGCACGCCGGTATCGAGCCACTGTTCGAGCGCACCTCGGGCCTCGCCGAATCGTGCCACGAAGTCGCTGACCAGAAAGCCCTGCATGCGGACGCGCCGCACGATGAGCTCGAACAGGTTGCGCGGACCCGGCGACGGTTGCGCGTCGTTGTAGGTCGAGATCATGCCGCACAGCGCGATGCGGCCGTGCATCTTCATCCGCCCGATCGCGGCTTCGAGAATCTCACCGCCGACGTTGTCGAAGTAGACGTCGATGCCGTCCGGACAGAGTGACGTGAGCCGCTGGGCCACTGACTCGTTCTTGTAGTCGATGGCCGCATCAGCGCCGAGCTCAGCGACGGTCCATCGCACTTTCTCCGGTCCGCCGGCAATCGCAATCGTGCGGCAGCCGATGATGCGGGCGATCTG
>JBFWPD010000392.1:0-4304 GCA_050250175.1 Vicinamibacterales bacterium | reverse complement strand
ACGCTCTTCCGATCTCAGCGCGGAAAAAGCGCCATCGACGGTGCAGCCTGCCGCGTTCTTGTGTCCGCCGCCGCCGAACTCCTTGGCTATCGCGCCGATGTCGATCTCGCCTTTCGATCGCAGGCTGATGCGATACGACCCATCGTCAATCTGTTTGAAGAAGACGACCGCCTGGATGTCCTTCACCGTCAGCGGCAGATTGATGAGTCCCTCGGTGTCCTCGTACGTGCCGCCGGCGGCGCTTGCCATCGCCTGATCGACGTAGACGATCGCGATTCGTCCGGTTGCGTCGAGTTGCATGGCGCTCAGGACGGAGCCGAAAAGCTTCAGCCGTCCCATGTTGTTGCTGTCGTACACGTTGCGCGCGATGAGCACCGGATCGACGCCTGCCTCGAGTGTCTGGCGGCAGATGTCGAACGTCCGCGGCGTGATGTTCGAGAAGTGAAACGATCCGGTGTCGGTCAGGATCGCCAGGTAGACGTGCGTGGCGATCGGTCGCGTCAGGGGTACGCCGAGCGCCTGCACGAGCGTGAACACCATCTCCCCGCACGCCGCCGCTGTCGCATCGAACCAGTTGATATGGCCGTATCCCGTGTTGTCTGGATGATGGTCGATGTTGATCACCAGCGCCGACCTGTCGAGCCCTGTGACTCCGGTCCTCGCCAGGCTGCCGCACTCCATGATGATCGCGACGTCCGCCGCCGGTCCGGCGTCGTCGGCTATTTCAATCTCCGAGACTCCGGGAAATCCAAGCAGCGGATCGGGCGCTCGATCGGAATTGACGACGCGCACGTCCTTGCCGAGGGCACGAAGCGCGTGAGCCATGGCCAGCTGCGATCCGATCGAATCGCCATCGGGCCTCGAATGAGACGACAGGACGAACCGTTGTCCCGCGCGGATCGCCCCGGTGATCTGCGGCAGCTCAGGAGACGTCGTCATCGTCTGGCGGTTCGGCGGCGTGGATCTCGTTCAGGAGCTGCTCGATCCGGTCCTGGCCGGCGATGGAGTCGTCGTAGAAGAATCGGAGCTCCGGCGTGCGCTTGAGTCGAAGCCGTGCGCCGAGCTGGCGGCGGAGAAACGGCGCGGCCCGCTCCAGTGCCCGGGCGCTTCGCTGTCGTGCTGCGTCATCTCCGAGCGCAGTGTACAGCACCCGCGCCGATCCCAGGTCCGGCGCCACGTGCACGCGCGTCAGTGTCACGAATCCGATGCCGGGGTCGTGTACTTCGCGAGCGAGCAGTTCGGCGAGCTCCGCGCGGAGCTGGTCGGCCACACGATCGACGCGGGTGCCCTGGGCCATTGCAGGTGTCAGGTGAGAAATTCGACGTCCCGGCGCGTGATCAGGCCCGGTTCGACCCGATCGATCTCTTCGGCGGCCGCAGCCAGCTCGCGATCTGCATGCGACTCGTCAGGGCTCACCGTGACGACCGCCAGTGCCGCCCGCTGCCAGAGGTCGTGGTATTCGACCTCCGAGGTGGCCACGTTGAACTTTTTCAGTCGATCCTTGATTCGCCGGAGCACCATGCGCTTGTCCTTCAGGGACCGGGCGCCGGGCAGATGCAGCTCGACGGTCAGCAGGCCGACAACCACGACGTCAGGCCGTTACCGCCACGCGCTCCATCGCGAAGACTTCGATCATGTCGCCGACCTTGAGATCGTTGAATCGTTCGAAGCCGATACCGCACTCGAGGCCGGTCTTGACTTCGCTGACGTCGTCCTTGAAGCGGCGGAGCGATCCGATCTTGCCTTCGTAGACCACGACGTTGTCGCGCAGGAGACGAGCCTGCGAGTCGCCGCTTCGCGTGATGCGGCCTTCGGTCACCATGCATCCGGCGATCGTGCCGAACTTCGGGACCTTGAAGAGATCGCGCACCTCGGCGAGGCCGATCCGCACCTCCTTGAAGGTCGGTTCGAGCAGGCCTGTCATCGCCTTCTTCATCTCGTCGGTGACGTTGTAGATGATCGAGTGCGTGCGGATGTCCACGTTCTCGCGTGCCGCGATGTCCTCGGCGTTGCGGTCGGGCCGGACGTTGAAGGCGATGATGATGGCGTTCGATGCCGATCCCAGGAGCACGTCCGACTCGTTGACGGCGCCGACGCCCGAGTGGATGATGCGAATCTTCACCTTCTCGTCGGACAGCTTGGTCAACGTGTCGGCAAGCACCTCCGCCGAGCCCTGGACGTCGGCCTTGATGATGATCGGCAGCTCCTTCATGCCGCCTTCGGCGATCTGCGCCTGCAGCGACTCGAGCGTGAGCCGCCCGCCCTTGGCGCCGAGCGCCCGGACCTTCGCCTGCTCCTGGCGGAAGGTCGCGATCTGACGCGCCTTCGCCGCGTCCGCAAGCGCCTGGAACGTATCGCCAGGCTGCGGCAGTCCGGTCAGCCCGAGCACTTCCACGGGGGTGGACGGTCCGGCAGACTTCGTCGTCCGCCCGCGGTCGTCGATGAGCGCTCGCACGCGCCCGACAACCGGGCCGGCGATGAACGTGTCGCCGACGTTCAGCGTGCCATCCTGCACCAGGATGGTCGCGACGGGGCCGCGGCCCTTGTCGAGCTTCGCTTCGAGCACCGCGCCGGTGGCATTCCGCTTCGGGTTCGCCTTCAGCTCGCCGAGGTCGCTCACGAGCAGGATCATCTCGAGCAGCAGGTCGATGTTCCGCTTCATCTTCGCGGACACCTCGACCGTGACCGTCTTGCCGCCCCATTCCTCGGGCATCAGGTCGAGCTCGGTCAGTTCCCGCTTCACCCGTTCGGGATTTGCGTTGGGCTTGTCGATCTTGTTGACCGCCACGACGATCGGCACGCCAGCGGCTTTCGCGTGATCGATCGCTTCCCTGGTCTGCGGCATGACCCCGTCGTCGGCTGCGACCACGAGAACGACGATGTCGGTGACCTTGGCGCCGCGGGCGCGCATGAGCGTGAATGCCTCATGGCCCGGCGTATCGAGAAACACGATGTCGCGGTGGTTGATCGTGACGTGGTACGCGCCGATGTGCTGCGTGATGCCGCCGGCTTCGCGTTCGGCGACGCGCGCTTCGCGGATGGCGTCGAGCAGGCTCGTCTTGCCATGGTCCACGTGGCCCATGACCGTCACGACCGGAGCGCGGCTGATCAGGTCTTCCGGGCGCGCCTCCTCGGCGCCGGCTTCCAGCATCTCCTCTTCGAAGCTTCGCATCTGAACGTCGGCGCCGAACTCGCGCGCGAGCATCGTGGCCGTTTCAGTGTCGAGCGTCGAGTTGATCGTCATCATCAGCCGCTTCATGAGCAGCTTGGCGAGGACGTCCTTGACGCGTACATCGAGCTTGTCGGCGAGATCCTTGACCGTCATGCCCTCCGCGAGCGTGATCGTTCGCGTGACCGGGGGGGGCGCCGTGATGCTGGGTGCCATGGGACGCTGCGTCTGTTCGCGACGCGGCCCCGATGGACGCGGACCGCTCGGCCGCATCGGCGGGCGCGACGGCATGCCTGGGCGCTGCGGGTACTGACCCGGCCGCGGAGGCAGGCCGGGCGTCTGCGTGCGAATTGGCTGCGACGGCAGCGGGCGCGGACCGCCGGGCGTCGGCCGTGCGGCCGATCCTGGATACGGTGGTCTTGGTGGCGCCGATGGTGGCCGTACGCCGGGTGCTCCAGCAGGAGGTCTCGGCGGCGCCACGGGAGGACGCGCGGCAACGGCCGGGCGATCGGGCCGCGGAGCGGCGCGCGGCGCAACGCGCGGCAGCGGCTGTGTCGGCAGCGGCGGCGTCGGAGTGGTCGGCGGCTCTTCCTCGATCCGAAGGCGGATCGTCGGAGGCACGACCCTTCCTGGCGTTGCCGGCTTCTCGGGCTCCGGCTCCGCAACGACTGGAGCGGCCAGGGGCGCAGCTGCCACCGGAGGTCTCTCAGCTGCCGGCGGCTCCGCGGCTGCCGGCGGAGGCTCCACGGCAGGAGCCGCATGCGCGGCTTCAACCGCGGGCTCGACGACTGGCTCCGGATGAGTGACAGCCTCGGGGGCGGCGGCTTCGGGGGCGCCCTCGTCCGGGGGGGCAGCGGTCGGCGCCTTGACTGTCTTCACCAGGCGGGGCGGAGGCAGAGGAGCAGCGACAGGCTTCGGCGGCTCGGGCGCCTTCCGGGCCGGCGCTCCCTTCCGGCCCTTTGGCGCAGGCGTGTCGGCGAAGATGTCTCCGCTCGGCAGCGAGATGTTTCTCTGGCGCGCGAGGCGCTCGACGAATTGCCGGGCGACGACTTCCTCGATGGTGCTCGACGCGCTCTTCACCTCGATGCCGTGATCGCGCTTGAGCAAGGCGGTGACCTCCTGGCTCGTCGTCCCC
>JBFWPD010000391.1:0-4304 GCA_050250175.1 Vicinamibacterales bacterium | reverse complement strand
CTGTCCGTTCGGGACCGTCTGGCGTCGGTCGGGCCCGGGTGGTGCGTAGTAGGTGCGCCTGGGTGGGCCGGGTCTTGCGTAGAAAGTTCGCCGCGGCCGTGATCGCGCTCACGGCCGCGCTTTCGTTTCCGCTGAACGCTCAACGCCAGGACATCGAGATCGACGACGACGAGATCACATTCACGGGTTGCATTTCCCCCATGAGCGACGCGACGGCGTCGCGGCCGGATCTGCTGCTCTGGAGCCGCGGAGACATTCTTCTGGCCGGCGTGGCCGAAGCGATGGACGACGACGGCGGCATTACCGATTCCGAGGGCCTGACAAACCGCGTCTTCTACTGGGTCGATGATGAAGAAGAATTGTCGAAGCGCGTGGGACAGCGCGTCGAGGTCCGCGGCGAGATCGACGACTTCGAGGAGGGCCAGATCGAAATCGAGCGTGACGGCAACTACGCCAGGCTCAAGCTCGATCTCGATGGCGAGAACGAAGAGGCCCGCGTTCCGATCTCATGGCTGGGGCCGGGCGGTCCGGACCGCGACGTGAACCTCGATTTCGTTGCCCGCAGGATCGACGTCGAAGACATCCGGGTCGTCGGCAGCTGCAGCGGCCCGTAGCAGCGGGGTCCGCCACACAGCCATCCGCCACCCGCTCATCGGGCGGGGCGGCGGATGGCCGTGTTTTCTATTTCACCTTCTCAATCGCGAAAAGCGTCGTCGTCCCACTGACCTCGTTGCAGACCACGAGCAGCGGCTGTCGGGTAGGGCTGTCGCCGGCCGGAATGACGAACAGCGTCTCGGCGCCGAGATCGAGGATGTCTCCATCCGGGTCGTCAATGTCGAAATCGACGGAGAAGTCCCTCCGGTTCACGTACTGCACGAAGCGTGGAACGGACGGCTCGGTCACGTCGTAGATCATGACGCCGCCGACCCTCTCGAGGGCGATGAAGGCATACCAGCGTCCCCAGATGTGTTCCACGGTCACACCCTCGGGCTCCGGGCCCTTGGCATCGCTGCGCGTGTCCCAGCCGCTGCCATTCTCGTCGTTGGCGCCGTTGAAGAAATCGACGTCGCCAACCCCGCCTGGATCGAGATCGCCGAAGGCGTCCTGCTCGTCGGCTTCCGCGATGATCTGCTCGAACTGATCGCCGCTATCGAAGACCTGCGCGCCGTCAGCGGACCAGATGGAGAACGATCGCGCGCCAAGTGTGAGCAGGCGCTCGACGTCCGCGGCATTGCCGTCCGTGTTCGCGAAGAACCGTGAGACCTCCAGCCGGCCCGCGCCGTCCGCGCTCTTGAGCAGAGTCGTCGCGGCACCCGCGGGAAACTGCACCGGGTTCAGGGCCAGCGAGCTGATACGCGCGAGCTCAGCGAAGTCGAAGCTGCCGTCGGTCGGGTGGTCGTACTCGCGGGCGTCACCCTCGTTCGCCGTCACCAGGTAGGTCCGCCCGCGGACGCGGTACGCCGCGATCGCATCAGGCATGTACATGCCGAGGATCGGCCAGTTCGCGATATTGAGCGCGTGTTCGTCGCCCGGACCATCCCGGTCGCTCGCGTCCAGCTTGTTTGCAGCGTCGTCGTGATTCTTGAAACCGAGTCCCGTGACCCGGGTGAAGACGCCGTTCCTGATGTCGAGCTCGGCGATGGCATTGTTCTCCTGCAGGGTGACCCACGCGGTGCGGGAGTCGTGCGACACGGCGATGTACTCCGGTTCCATGTCCTCGGCCACCGTCGCGCCTGGACCAAAGATCCGGATGCTCGGGTCGAGCGAGTTCAATGCGAATGACTCGAAGCCCACCGTGATCACATCGTCGTCTGTCATGGTGGCCGGGCTCGAGACGTCGATGATGCTGACGGATCCCTCGGGATCGCTGTTGCCGGGCCCGTAGAAATCCGGCTCTCCTTCGTTGGCGACGAGAACCATTGCGCCGTTCGGCGTGAACGTCACCATGTCGGGGAGCGCGCCGACTTCGACGGCTGCCACGAACCCGTCCGCTTCGCTGTCGCCGGCCGCATCGAAGAACACAGCCATGCCCGGATCGGTCTTCGGGTCCGCCTGCACCGCGACGACGATGAGCCCGTCGTGCGAGTCCACGCTGTTTGGCGAGGCGCCCCACTGATCGAGACCGAACGTACCCACTTTCGACGGGCTCGCCGGGTTGGCGATGCTCACGATGTCGATTGCGTTGTCAGCAACGTTGGTGATGAACAGCCGCTCGGTGGCCGGATCGTAGGCGGCGACCTCGGACCCCACAATGCTGTCTGCGTTGAAGATCCCCGACTCGTAGACGCCAAGGACATTCAGGGCAATGTCCTTGGCGGCGGCTGCGCCGGCCCGATCGGGCCCGGCGACAAGGGCCAGCGCGCACAACACGGACAGCCACACTCGATGCATTCGCTTCATGCAACCTCTTTCGATGAAGGCGGCGAACTGCCGCCCAGCGAAGGATTCTGACGAGGTGGTGTAACAGCGGTGCAATCGCCGAGTGAACTCTTCGATCACTCTGCAGGCCACTGCCGGAACTGCGCGATCCGGAGCGACGGGTGGGGCGAGCGATCGGCTATTCGCGAGCGATCGGCTATTCGAAAGAAACGATCAGCAGAGAGAAGTCGTCGTCGAGCGGACCGGGTTTGGCCACCTCGCGGACACATCGATAGATCCGGTCCACGTCGGAGGTCGCGGGGACGGCTGGCGCAGTCAGCAGAGGCAGGAAGTTCGACATCGCCCAGCGCTCGTCCGTTTTGGTGACGATCTCGAAGGCGCCGTCGCTGAAGAGGTGCAGGGCGCTTCCCGGTGGAATCGTCGTTTCGGCAACGCTGTAGGTCACGTCCGGCATGGCGCCAATCATGAGTGCGGGCATGCCAATCGGCTCCGCCTTCGACCTGTCGCGCGGAACCAGATACGCGGGATGGTGTCCAGCCGAACCGTACACGAGCGTGCGCGGAGCGGTGCGGTACACGCCGTACCACATCGTGAAGAACATCCCGTTGTGAGCTTCCATCTGGAAGCGGTTGTTCAGGCTGGCGAGCACGTCGGCGGGCTTCTGGAAGTCCACGCCGGGAAGTGCGCGCTGCCGCAGGACGTTCAGCACGGTGACCGAGTGCATGGCCGAACCGACGCCGTGGCCTGACACGTCGACCAGGTAAAAGACGAACGTCCCGGGATCGAGCCAGTAGTATCCGAACGCATCTCCCCCCAGACCCGCCGAGGGAATGAAGCGCCACTCGGTCCGGACCTGTCCCTCCTTGAGGGGCGGCGGCAGCAGCGAGAACACGTACTTGGTTGCCTTGAGCAGGTCGCGATCGAGCGCCTTGGACCGCTCGACATCTTCCCTGCTTCGCCGTTCGTACTTGAGGAATTGACTGCCGACGCGCAGGATGCTGCCCTCACGCAGCACATGGGGACTGGTGAGCTTCACGGCGTCGACGAACGTACCGTTCATGGAGCCGAGATCCTCGGCGACGAGATCGCCGTTCACGATCGACACCCGCGCGTGCAGGCGCGACACCTCAGTATCGGCAAACACGAGCGATTGACGGGCGTCCCGTCCGATCGTCAGCGGCGCGGAGCCGATTTCAATGCGGCGGCCGGGCTCGGCGCCTTCAACGGCCACCAGGTAGTGCACGACTTCGTCGGGAGCTGCCGCCGCCTGCGGATGCGGGCGGCTGATGAACATCGTGCGATCGGATTCGTCGTCGGACTGTGTCAACGGGGCCTCAGCGAAGGGACCAGGCACGCAGCATACGTAACGACGGCGTGTGAGGCAAGTGACACGTGCGTCAGTTTTCCTTCCACGGATTGTTGGCGAAGATCGCAAGCTCCGTCCACAGGACCCGGCGCGGCAGAGCGAGGCCTGCCATGATCGTCGCCGCGATGTCCTCCGCGTACAGCTTGTTCGGATTGTTGCGCCCGGACCGCCCTCCGAAATTCGTTTGAACCTCGGAGGGACACAGGCTGATCACGCGAATGCCATGCGGACGGAGCTCGGCCTGCCAGCACTGCGAGATCCCCCGCACCGCCCACTTGCTGGCCGCGTAGGGCGTCGCCGTCGCCGCCCCCTTCATGCCGGACGTGGACGCAATGTTGACGATGTCGCCGCTCTGCTGCGCCTTCATGCCGGGGACAATACGGTTTGTGATGTCGACCAGTCCGAAGACGTTGGTCTCGAACATCGTCCGCATGGCCGCCACATCGACCTGACCGATTTCGGCGCGATACGCGTAGCCGGCGTTGTTGATCAGGACGTCGACGCCGCCCATCTGCTGATGGCAGACGTCTACCGTTCGTGCGTTGTCCGCAGGATTTCC
>JBFWPD010000390.1:0-4323 GCA_050250175.1 Vicinamibacterales bacterium | reverse complement strand
AGCGCCGCGGTGAAGTCGATGCTCGAGTGCTCGGTCAGCGACCACTTCGGAGCCGTGCCGGCCGCGTCGGGATCTTGGTAGCTGTTCACCGCCACAGCCGTTCCGGTCGCGCCGACGGTGAGGATCATCAGCCGGCAGATGCCACCGAAGATGTCGACATCGGCAACGTCCACCGCGGCAGTGACGAGCAGGATCTTCGTGCCCAGCTTGATCTTGATCGTCAGCGTGTCCGTCGAGTTGTTGTCGTTGACGGTGCCGCCGAACACGATCTCGAGCACGTCACCCGCTTGCAGGAAGCCGCCGGGGATGGAGAACGAGCCCGTGTCGAATGCCGTCTCCGTGATCGTGTTCTCGACCTCGGCGCTGTCCGCAGTCGCGGCGTAGAGCAGCGTCGAGCCGCCCTTGAACGACGCCTCGGTGTCGATGAGCAGCTCGCATTCGCCGTCACCGTCGGTGCCGACCGCGGTCACGCTGATGATCCGGCCGATCGGTCGAATGCCGGAAACCGGCACGACGGTCAGGGTCCGTCCACCCGTCGCCCAGACGGGCTTGAGGAGATCGGCCTGCACGATGGCGTCGTTGGTGCCGGAACCGATCACGCGCAACGCGCGAGCGGCCATGGCGATCGCCTCGGTCGTCGCAGTCGCCCCCTTGCAGCGGATGATGCGACCGACCTTCAGCTTCTTCTCGTCACCGATGCCGGTGCTCGAGTTGTACGGCTGCATGGTCATGCCGAGCGGCCGCTGGTCAGCACCGCCGTCGACTTCTTCGGCCTTGCCATTCGCGGTGTTGACGGCAACAAGCTGGTACTGCTCGAGGCTCGTCGGAGTGACCGACGACGACGGAAGGATCACCTCCTTGTCGTCGTCAGCGATGTGTTTGAGGATGTCCGTCGGCACTGATCACTCCTGCGAATTGGTTGGTTGCCCCGTGGTGTCGTTCGAACGCGCTTCCTTCAGGCGGCCGTCAGGAGGCCGTCAGTCCTTCTCGAGGTGCGTGCAGTTCCCGCGCACGTACTGCATGCGGGAGACGTTGGCCGGGCACTCGTCCTTCGACTGCTTCCACGCCTTCCGCACGAGCTTGCGGTTGGGCTCGGGGATCGTGGCGAGGTAGTCGAGGAACTCGCCTTCTTCCTCGTCGTCGCCGCTCGCGGCCCGGTCGGCGCCTTCACGCTCCGTGTCGTCGTCCTCCAGTGGCGCCTTCGGGAAGCGAGCGAGGTGCCGTTGGAGGGTGGCCTGCCGCTTGTCCTCGGGCTTGGCGAGCACGATGCTGATCAGGTCCGACTCATCCTCCGGCGAGATGGCGAAGCCCGCCTGCCGCTTCGCCGCGATCTGGCTGCGCAGGCCTTGCGAGGCCATCTGGCGCTCGAGCTTCTCGAGACGCTTGCGTTCTTCGTTGGTCATCGGCTTGTTGCTCCGACGGCCAGCGGCGCGCACCGGCTTGCGCGACCGATTGGCCTTGTCCTCGTTGTCGTCTTCGTCCTCGTCGGACTCGGCACCGCCTTCGTCGTCGGAGTCGTCTTCGTCACCGGTGGAATCGTCGCGCGTGTGCTCGCCGTCTTCGTCCTCGTCGGACTCGGCCCGCTCGCCGTCTTCGTCGCCTTCGTCGTCGCCGCTGAAGGGGTTGTCTTCCTCGACGCCCTCGGTGTCCGAGTCGTCCGAGTCGCCTTCGTCCTCAGCCGGCGTCGAGGCGCCTTCCAGCATGTTGATGCGGTCTTCGAGCGCAGTCTGACGGGTGAGCGCTTCGTCGAGCTTGTGGGCGATCTCCATCATGCGCCGATCGAGCATCTCGACACGCTGATCGCCGCCGGGACCATCCTGATCCTCGCGATTCGTGGCGCTGACGTCTTCGCCAGACTCCGTCAGATCATCCGTGCTGGCCGATCCCTCGTCGGTTGAGGTGTTGGGTTGAGTGCTGTCCGGCATAGCGAGAATGACCTTCCCCTTCGGAGTAGAGCGGAACTGGAACTCCCATTCGGCCGCGTCAGCCTTGATCTCGCGCCACTGGTCTTCCGTCGGCGGGTCGATCAGGAGAGGCCCGTAGTTGAAGAACTGTTCGCTGGAACCGAGCAGCGAGCACCCTCGGAGGTAGGTCAGATCGTTGTTCATCTCGATCGACCGCTCGGTGATGTTCTCGCGGGCGATCCGCAAGAACACGGCCGGCTCGATGTCCGGCCAGTCGCCGACGATCGCCCCGGTCGGCGTGCGGCGATAGTTGGTCACCTTGCCGACGCTGAAGCCCTCTCCGTCGAAAAACCCGCGGTGACCGAATAGCAGTTTGCCGATCGGGCAAACGCGGAGCGTCTCGGCCAGAATCCGATCAACACGAGCTTGGTCGTAGACGTCGTCGAGGAAGATGTGGGGCTCGAACATCCGCACTGCGACGATCGTGTAGCGGGCGTCGTGCTGCCTGCGCCACCGATGGCGAAAGCGCGTCGAGTCCAGCGCGAATCGTTTTTGTGCGGTTTCGGTCTTCATGCTGCAATTATTTGAAGCCGGCGGGTGTGTTGGCAACCTGAAAACACGCCAGTGGCAAACCTCGCGAGCAGGCCATGGAGGCCGATTCTAGCGCCTGCTCACTGGCACAACTGGCCGGCGTCCGCCATCCGGTCCAGCACAGGACACCGGGAATCGACGAGTGCAGACGTTGCACAAGAACGTGTAGACCCACGCGCTTGCACGCTTGCGCCAGTGGGGACCTTCCACGCGGCGGGAGTTGGTGCAACCGCAGTGCGGGCAGCGCATGCTCATGCGATCAGCCATAGATGTCTCCCACTGGAGAGCCTTCCCAACCGGGGTCCGCACCCGCTGTGTAGACCTTCCCGTTGAACACCATCGTGCGTGTGATGGGCCACGAATCGCTCTTGAACTCACCGTCGAGCCCGACACGGTCATTTCGCTTCGCCCACGCCCACGACAAGACGTGAATCCGGCATCGGCACATCCAGCCGTTGGGCGGCGTGACGATGCCCCACGCTTCGTGTGTGACTTCTGCCGTGAAGCCATCAAGAAGCAGATGGTTCGGCCTATTACGACCGTCGCCGCTGTGACCGCCGACAGCGACATAGCCAAGCGCAGCAGCCCAGCCGCGGAGATCGGGATCGTCGTTGAGCTGGCGCAGGCGGCCCGCAGTCGTCGCGACCTTCGACCACGTCCGCCAAAGGCTCTCACTGTGGCTGTCGCTGACGTAACCCTTCTCGAGGTCACGCGCCCACGCGATGAACGCATCCTGCCCGCCACCGTCGCGGAAGATCCGCACGAACTGATCGCGCACGGCGTGGGCAACGTCAGCTCCGATGTCGCCGGTGAGTCGGAACTCCTGAGCGCTGTAGACGGCTGCGATGTCGTCCACGTCGATCGGCACATCCGACGGCGTCAGCCCCTCGAGGTACATCGCCGCCTTCTCCATCGGCAGCTCGACAAGCCGCAGCGTTCGCCGCAACCCGCCGTCGCGCAATTTCCGGCTTGTGTCCACACGACCAGCGATGTCGGCCGCCATCATCAGGCGACTCATCGGCCGAACAACCTTGCCGATCACGTCACGCACTTCCGCGCCGTCAACATGGCGAAGCCCGGCCTCTCGCTCGAAGAGCGTGCCGTATGCCGCCCGCAGATTCTTGCGAATCTCGCGTTGCAGCCCTTCAACCTGTCCCAGCAGCGTTGGCATCAGTCTTCGTCTTCGAGCTTCTCCGCGGCCTTGAAGTCGATCTGATCATCGTCGTCAAACTCGATCGCCTCGCCCTTCCGGGCCAGCTCGAGAGCAACCTCGATCGCTTCCGATAGATCAGCGGCACCTTCTTCCATGCACGCCTGAACAAGGGCCCGTGCGTGATCGCCAGTGTCGTCGCCGAGCAGGCGGGCCAGCTCGAGCACCTTCTGGAGGTAGGCCGAGGCATCCATCGGTTCGCTCCGTTCGCCAGCATCAGCGCGACGCTTCAGGAGCTTCTTGATCGCCTTGCGCGTGCGACCAACAGCCTTCACGCCGGCCTTCATGCCCATGGCCTGCAAAACGCCCATGAGTGGCGTGTTCATGAAGATTGCCAACGGGATTCCGGCGACCGGAATACCCGCGACCGCAGGGGCGAGGACGGTCCCGGTGCCAACCGGAGACACGAGGCGACCCGCGATGACGAGCGCGCACACCTTCGCTTCCTTCTCGGACCGGCCGGCTTCCTCGAACTCCTTCTGCATGTCGTTCGCCATCTTGATCGCGGACTGCTTCAGCTCGTCGATCGTCTTCTTGCCCACCTTCTTCGGGTCTTTGGCAAACGCCTTCAGCTTGCTGCCGAGATCTTCAAGGGCATTCGCGATGCGCTGTTTGATC
>JBFWPD010000389.1:0-4326 GCA_050250175.1 Vicinamibacterales bacterium | reverse complement strand
AGCTGCGCCGGGTCGCGCATCGACAGCACCTTGAAGCTGTCGCCGTTGACGGCAATGCCGTCGCCGGTCGCTTCGACCTGTGCCTGAAGGTTGCCGAGGACCGAGTCGTACTTCAGCAGGTGCGCCAGCGTCGCGGCACTCGTGAGGTCGTTCACCGCCACGAAGTCGATCGACGAGTCGTTCATCGCCGCGCGCATGATGTTCCGGCCGATCCGGCCGAAGCCGTTGATGCCTACCTTCACCGCCATCGTTGCTTCCTCCCACGTGTCGGGCTGCGCCCGGGCGCCAGTCCGCCCCAGGACAAACACTCAATTCTAGTGAAGGCGCTTGCAGGGGGTCAAACGCGACGGGTATACTTTGACATCTCTAAGCAGCGGTCCCTCAGCCACTTACGGCTCGCATGCATCTCGTCTACAGTTTCCTGACGCTCGTCGGGTTCATCCTCGTCTCGCCGTACTTCCTTTATCAGGCGCTGCGGCACCGCAAGTACGTCGGGAGCCTCAGTCAGCGGCTCGGAAAGTTGCCGGCCGGCATCAACGTCGACGGCGAAGAGTCGATCTGGATTCATGCGGTGTCAGTGGGCGAGGCGCTGACGGCCCGCGCGCTCGTCGCCGACCTGCGCGCGCGCTATCCACGTCTGAGACTGTTTCTCTCGACGACGACGATGGCGGGACATGCGGTGGCGAGACAGGGCCTCCAGCATGTGGACGCGGTGTTCTATTTCCCCTTCGACTGGGCCTTCATCGTGCGGCGGACGCTCGACATCGTGCGCCCGCGCGTGTTCGTGATGATGGAGACGGAGATCTGGCCGAACCTGCTCCGCCTGTGCCGCGCGAGGGGAGTGAAGACGGTCGTCGTGAACGGGCGCATTTCGTCGCGTTCGTATCCCCGCTACCGGCTGATCCGTCCCTTCTTCCGGCGCGTGCTCGACAACGTGGATCGGTTCTGCATGCAGAGCGACGAGTCGGCGCACCGGCTCATCGACCTTGGCGCCGATCCGTCCAGGGTGATCGTGACTGGCAGCCTGAAGTTCGACTCGCTCGAGGTGCCCTCGGTCGTCGCGCACGCAAAGCCACGGCAGCGCGTGCTCCGTTTCTTCAGGATGTCGCCGTCGCGCGTGGTTGTCGTCGCGGGGAGCACGATGCGCGGCGAGGAAGTTGCGGTTCTTCGCGCCTTCGCCCGGCTGAAGACAACGGTGTCCGGGGCGCTGCTGGTGATCGCGCCGCGGCATCCCGAACGGTTCTCGGAAGTCGAGACGATGGCGCGCATCTCCGGATTCGTCACCGTTCGCCGATCGGATCTGCCGATCGACGCCGAGCCTCGCGCCGACGTCGTCATCCTCGACACCCTTGGCGAGCTTGCCCAGCTCTATCAGGTTGCAACCGCGGTGTTCGTCGGCGGCAGCCTGGTCGATCACGGCGGGCACAACATTCTGGAGCCTGCGATTTTCGGCAAGCCGATCGTGTTCGGCCCGCACATGCAGAACTTCCAGGAGATCGCGCAGGCCTTCCTGTCGAATGGCGCAGCGGTACAGGTGAATACGCCGCGCGATCTCGAGGACGCGCTGCTGTCTCTCGTGACCGATCCGGTGCAGCGTGCCCGGCTCGGGGCCGCGGCGCGCGCCCTCGTCGAAGCCAACCGGGGCGCGAAGGCGAAGACGCTCGCGGTCATCGCCGATCTGATGCCGCCCGCCGACGGCGCGGTCGTCCGGCCATTCCGCCTGGTGCAGTAACGATCCTTGCTGCTGAGAGGAGCGAGCGTCCTCTATAGCGCCGCCGCCACCTGGCGGCGCCGCTGGTATGCGCGCCGGCCCACTCGTCAGCGCTCTCTCGAACAGCCGGTCGTCAGCGTCGGCAACCTGAGCACCGGAGGCCGCGGCAAGTCACCTGTCGTCGCGGCTCTGGCACGTCTCCTCACCAGCAGAGGCGAGCGGCCTGCGATCCTCAGTCGCGGGTATGGCAGGCGGAGGCAGCCTGACGGCGTCACCGTGGTCTCCGATGGCTCGCATGTGCTGGCCGACGTGGAGTCCGCCGGCGATGAGCCGCTCATGCTGGCGCGCGCGCTTCCACACGTGCCCGTCCTCGTTGCCAGCGATCGCCATCTCGCAGGGCGAATGGCCGAGACGAGATTCGGCGCGACGGTGCACGTGCTGGACGACGGCTTCCAGCATGTCGCTCTCGCGCGCGACGTCGATCTGGTGCTGATTGACGACGCGGATCTCGAGGATCGTGTGCTGCCCGCGGGACGGCTTCGTGAGCCGCTCGAGGCGCTGCGAACTGCCGGCGCCATCCTTACAGCTGCAGACTCGACAGCCGCCGGCAGCGTGCAGCACCTGGCGCCCGGCGTTCCGATGTTCGGCGTGCGACGATCGCTCGGCACGCCGGAATGGGTCGGTTCCCCGGCGGGCACGCTGCACAAACATGAGACGCGCGTCTTCGCCGCGGCTGCCGTCGCCAGGCCGGATCGGTTCTTTGCCGATCTCGCCGCCGCCGGCTGGAACGTCACCGGTGCGATGGCCTTCCGCGATCATCATTGGTTCGACGCCGCAGACATCGCGAAGATTGAGAGCGCCGCGAGCGCTGCAAACGCCGAAGCGATCGTGACTACCGACAAGGACGCTGTTCGTCTCGAGATGCATCGTCTCTGGCTGCCCGTGGCCCGCATCCCGTTGAACGTGTCGATCGAGCCTGCGGAGTTTGACGACTGGTTGATGGATCGAGTGCGCGAGGCGCGCCTGAAGCCTGAAGCCTGAAGCCTGTAGCCCGAAGCCTGAAGCCTGAAGCCTGAAGCCTGAATGCGTCACCAGCTCGAGCTCCTCGCCGTGAAGACCGTGCTTGGAGCGGTGCGCCTCGTGCCCGCCGGGCTCGTGGAGCCGCTCGGCGCCTTGATCGGGCTGGTCTTCTACGTCCTCGATGTGCCTCACCGGCGCGTCGCGGCGCGGAACGTCGCGGCGGCGTTTCCGGCGCGATCGCCACGCGAACGTCGCGCGATCGTGCGCGGCGCATTCCGGCACTTCGGACGGCTGCTGCTCGCGATGCTGAAGTTCAACACCCTGTCTCCCGAGGCGATGCTCTCGCGTGTGGAGTTCGAGGGCGAAGAGCACGTGAGGCACGCGCGCAGTCAGGGCAAGGGCGTCCTCTTCGTGACCGGGCATTTCGGCTTCTGGGAAGTCCAGGCCCTTGCGCACGCGCTGCGGCTCGGACCGATGGCGGTCATGGCACGCTCGCTCGACAATCGCGGGTTGAACGGGATGCTCGAGCAGATCCGCACCCGCACGGGCAATACGGTCGTCTACCGGCAAGGGGCGATGCGGCGGGTGCTCCGGCTGCTGCACGAAGGCGCAAGCGTCGGCATCCTGATCGACCAGCACATCCTCGGCCGCGACGCGATCTCGGTCAACTTCTTCGACAGGCCGGCGGCGACGACGCCTGCGGTCGCGGCGCTTGCATTGAGGACAGGCGCGCCGGTGGTACCGCTCTTCGCGCTCCCGCTGGGGGGGCTACGCTACAAACTGGTGTACGAACCGCCTGTCGAGCCGCCTTCGGCTGAGGAAACGGATCCGGTGCGTGAATTGACGCAGCGCTGCACCGATGTCCTCGAGATGTATGTGCGGCGCCATCCAGATCTCTGGCTCTGGATGCACCGGCGGTGGAGGGACTCGTAGGGCGGGAGGGGCAGGAAGGGCGGGAGGGGCAGGGTCCCGCCTAGGTGATCTCGACCCGCGCCGCGATAGGCATGCGCCAGCCGGTACCGAACGCACGGTCGGTGACCTTCAATCCGGGCGCTGCCTGCTTCCGCTTGAACTCGGCGCCGCGTACCAGGCGCAGCACGCGTTCCACTGTGGGCGGATCGAAACCGGCCGCGATGATCGTGGACGCCGTCTCCTGACGTTCGATGTGGCGTCGCAGGATCTCGTCGAGCACCTCGTAGGGCGGCAGCGAGTCCTGATCGGTCTGGTTCGGCCTGAGCTCTGCGGACGGCGTCTTCGTCAGACTTGCTTCCGGGATCACCTCCGTGCCACGTGTGTCGTTCAGCCATCGCGCCACGCGGTACACCATCGTCTTCGGCACGTCGGCGATGACTGCCAGTCCGCCCGACATGTCGCCGTAGAGCGTGCAATAGCCGACCGCCAGCTCCGACTTGTTCCCGGTTGTCAGCAGCAGGGCGCCTCGCTTGTTCGAAAGCGCCATCAGGAGATTCCCGCGAATGCGCGCCTGGATGTTCTCTTCGGTCAAGTCCTCCGGGAAGCCGGAGAACGCTTCCGCGAGCGTCGACGTCATCGAGCTCATCAAGCCGTCGATCGGCAGCGTCATCGTCTCGATCCGG
>JBFWPD010000388.1:0-4327 GCA_050250175.1 Vicinamibacterales bacterium | reverse complement strand
CTTCATTGACATCGTCCTGAGGCATCGGACAAACCCAGGAAATTGGCGGAAGCTCCTGCTGAGACTGCGCCTGCAGTTGCGGCGCGAGGAGCAGGCCTGCGGCCCCGCCAAGGAACATCAGACTCAAGGCGGCAGACACGACCGTTCTTCTCGAAGGCATGTGGTCATTGTACTGCCAGACCTCTATGATCCGCATCATGCCGCCGCTCCTGCGCGCGCTCCTCGTCGCGGTGATCTCGACCGCTGTGCTGGCCGCCGCGCAGCCCGAAGATCGGCCGTTTTCGGTCGTCGAGGCCAGCATCGCCGGGATGCAGGCAGCCATGAATGCGGGACAGACCACGTCTCGGCAGATCGTCGAGGAGTACTTCGCCCGGATCAGGCGTTACGACGAGCTGCTGCGCGCTTCCCTGGCGATCAACTCGAAGGCCCTGGAGCAGGCTGACGCCCTCGACCGCGAGCGCGCCGCAGGGCGGGTCCGCGGGCCGCTCCACGGCGTGCCGGTCGCGGTCAAGGACAACATCCAGACAACGGAGATGCCGACGACGGGGGGAACGCTGGCGTTTCGTGGATTTGTTCCGCCCTACGAAGCGACGCTCGTCCGACGGCTTCGCGAGGCCGGGGCGATCGTCATCGCAAAGACAGGGATGACGGAGCTGGGCAACTGGATGGCCGGGCTGCCGACGCCGATGCCGTCCGGCTACAACGCCATTCACGGCTTCGGCAGAAACCCGTTCGACCCGCGGCTCGATCCGCGGCCGCTGGCGGGAGGCGAGCCGGTCATGTCGCCCGGCGGATCGAGCTCCGGCGTCGGCACGTCGGCCAACCTCTGGGCTGCGAACGTCGGGACCGAGACGTCGGGATCGATCATCAACCCCGCGAGTCAGACACTGCTGGCCGCGGTGAAACCGACCGTGGGGCGCATCAGCCGCTACGGCATCATGCCGCTCGCCGCCGAACAGGACACGCCGGGGCCGATGGCGAAATACGTGAGCGACGTCGCGATCATGCTCGGCGCGATGGAGGGCACATCGCCCGATCCGAACGACGCCGCAACGAAGGCCTGCACGCCGCCGCCGGGCAACGACTACACGAGGTTCCTGCGCGCCGGCGGCCTGCGGGGCGCGCGTATCGGGATTCCGCGCGCGTACTACTACGAGGCCGTCCTGCTGCCGGATCGCACGCTCGCGGGAGGGCTGACCGCGGCAAGCCGCCAGCTCATGACCGACGCGATCCGGATTCTTCGTGAGCAGGGCGCGGTGGTCGTCGATCCCGCCAACGTTCCGAGCGCCAGCGCGAGGACCGCGAACGACAACGTCGTCCTGTGGGAAAGCTGCTGGGGCGCCGACCGCAGCCGCCTGCGCGACTCTGGTTGTTCCATCGTCCTCAAGTACGGGATGAAGCGCGACTTCAACAAGTGGCTGGCGACGCTCGGCGGCAGCGCGCCCGTGCGATCGCTCACTGCGCTGCGTGAATGGAACATCGCGCACGCGAAGGAAGGATCGATGCGCTTCAACCAGAGCAGCCTGGACATCTCGGACGAGATGGACGTGGAGCGCGATCGCGCGCGTTTCGAAGCAGACCGGGCAAGAGACGTTCGGTTGTCCGTGGATGAGGGGCTCGGAGCCGCTCTCAGTGCGAACAAGCTCGACGCATTGCTCTTTCCCGACACGATGGGTGCGTCGATCGCCGCGCGCGCGGGCTACCCGACGGTGATGGTGCCTCTCGGATTCGTTGATGGCGGGATCGCACCGCCGGCGCCAGGGTTTGACCCGCGTCCTCAACCCTTCGGCGTCGGCTTCACGGGGACGGCGTGCTCGGAGCCGAAGCTGCTTGAGATCGCGTATGCGTTCGAGCAGGCGACGAAGCGACGGATCGCCCCGGATCTGGAGTTGCAGTAGACGTGAACGCGATCCTCGTTCCGTTCATCATCACCACGAGCTTCTCGGCCGGGCTCAACGTCTACGCGACCGTCGCGACACTGGGGCTGCTCGCGCGCGCCGGCTGGGTCGAGCTACCGGGAGCGGTTGGAGCCGTCGAGAACGAATGGATCATCGGCGCCTGCCTCGTGCTCGTCGTCATCGAGTTCCTGGCAGACAAGGTGCCGGTCGGAGACGTTGCCTGGAACGTGCTGCAGACGGTGGTCCGCGTTCCAGTCGCAGGCGTGCTCGCGTACGCCGCAACCACGCCTCTCGATCCCCAATGGCAGCTGCTGGCCGGGTTTCTCGGGAGCGTGATCGCGCTTGTGGCGCACGGGGGCAAGGTTGCCGCGCATTCCGCGGTGACGCCGTCGCCCGAGCCCGCGTCAAACGTCGCGCTCAGCCTGACGGAGGACGCGGTCGCAATCGGGCTCACCTGGTTCGCCACCCAGTATCCGTATCTCGCCGCCGCGATCGCGATCGTGCTGCTCGTGCTGATCGTGATGTTGATCCGCTTCGTCGTCCGGACCATCTGGCGGATGGGCAAGACTGCGCCGGCGGACACGCCGATGAGCGGCGTTCCCTGACGTTCGACTATTCTCGGACCGTGGCTTTCACGAGAGTTCCTCTCGCAGCGTTGCCCTGGACGCAGGGCGGACATCCACTCGAGCGCAAGAAGGGCGGAGCGCATCCTTCGCTGGCTCTGCTCGAGTTCCAGCCGGGGTTCGCCGATCCTAACTGGTGCCGCCGCGGGCACATCATCTACGTCATCAGTGGCGTGCTGACGTTTGAGCTTGAAACCGGACTGGTGCAGGTCACCGAAGGGGAGAGCTGCGTCATCGACGCCGGCACACCGCATCGCGCGCAGAACCACGGCGATGAAGCCGTCGTGGCGTTCGTCGCAAGCGAAGTCACCGTGTAGTCCAGACACCACCTCGAGTGTGCGCGGCCGCGGCCACTCTTTGGTTTGACCCTACCGACTTTGTGCGTCGCTGACGGATGCGGCGCCAGTCCCGCCGCTTTTCTCCCGATCGGATCGAGAACCGTGACGAAGCTTACAGAGTTGTGATCATGCCGCGGCGTTTTCATAGGGGAGATCGTTTCCTCCGGCCAGGAACGCGCGTGTTTGCACCGGAAATCGCAGTTTCGCGGTCTGGACCGCCTCGGCACCGCGCTTGCCTTGGTGGGTGCCGGCAATGCGAACTTCGACCTATACACGACTTCTGGCGCTGGCAATCGCCGCCGCGATCGCAACGGCGTGCGGCGACTCGTCCACATCGCCGTTCCAGCCATCAACCGATCTTGGGAGCCCGTCGCCGGTCGTTCCATCCGCGCCTGGCGCGGTAGACACACCGGCTCCAACGCCGGAGCCGACGCCGCAGAATCCCGCGCAGGGCGGTCCGGATCCTGACGCTCCGGCGAACAACGACAACGACGACAACGACGACAATGACGGTGCGCCGTCGAACCCGGCGCCGCCGTCCAACCCGACGTCGCCGTCGAATCCCACATCGCCGTCGAATCCGCCTGCGAACAATCCGCCGTCGAATCCTCCGGCGCCGCCTGACGAAGAGGAACCGCCGGCTGATCCGGGTCCGCCTGCAGCCCCCCCGGCAATTCCGATGGCGGTGGATATGGACTTCGTCATCGACGAGCCCAACTCGAGCGTGCAGATCGAGTGGAGTCCAGTGCCGAACGCAACGGGCTACGTCGTTCAGCTTGGCAGTTCGCCGGGCTCGAACAACCTCGGCACGTTCCCCGTGGATGGGCTGTCATACACGAGCGATTCGCTGCCCATGGGAACGGTCTACGCGCGGGTGCGCGCCAGGAACGGAAGCGTGGCTGGCGAGTGGTCGGACGATGTATCTGTCTACTACTTCGACTTCCGCGACTACATCGAAGCGATTTTCCTCGGCACCGGTCCGCTGGCGCCGACTGACGGCAATCACGGCTGCAGCGCCACGGGCTGGGTGCGTGGATTCCCTGCAGGATCGAATGTCCCGATGATCGTCTCGACGACCGTGTCGGACAGCAAGGCGTCGGCCATTCAAAGCGTGACGAATCAGGTGGACGACGCGACGCGCGGCGTTCTGCGCGCGCACTTCGAGGAAACTGACGATCCCGATCCGATTCCGTCGGCCGGCGAAGCGACGTCCACGACGCATCCGAATGCCTCCGAGGCGGGATGCGGCAGCGACAACGGCTGCACGATTCACATCTTCGAAAGTAACGCCGCGCCAGGGAAGTACGTCTCGAGCCGCGCGGTCCAGCCGTCAGGGCAGACGCCGAATGCCTACGCGCACGACGCGGTGGGCCACGGCATCATCGGCCTGTGCCACGTGGACGGGAACCGGATTGGTGGAGCACATCTGTCGCTGATGAGCGCCGGACCTGGCGTCTTCAGCGGCGAT
>JBFWPD010000387.1:0-4328 GCA_050250175.1 Vicinamibacterales bacterium | reverse complement strand
ACGCGATGATTGCGGGCCGGATCGTCACGCTCCGGCCTGGTACGGTCGTGAGCGACAACGCCCGCCTCGCGGGCGAACACGTACGGTCGGAGGCGCATGTCAGCCGCGATCTGAGGGTCGGCGCCAACACCGCCGAGATCGGCGGCGAAATCGAAGGCCAGGTCTACGCCGCGGCGAACCAGGTGCGACTGCTGCCGGGCGCGATCGTCCATGGCGATCTCGTGGTCTCGTCGCCCAGCCCCCCACAGATGTTGTCGCGTGCCCAGGTGATGGGCGACGTCCGCTACCGCGACACGAGTCCGATGGCTGATTGGCGGATGCCGCTCTTCATGTGGACCTGGACCTTCCTCGCCCTCATGTTCGTCGGCGGCGCGGCCCTGATCGTCGCGCCGACATGGTCGAGCCGTGTGGCCGACACTCTGAGGCGGCGCTTCGGCAGCTCGATCCTCCTTGGAATTGCCATCGTCGTGGCGGTGCCTGTGTTGTTCGTGCTGCTGCTCGTCACTGTCGTAGGCATTCCGCTTGCCGTCGTGCTGCTCGCCTTGTACGTCGCCGTACTGGTACTGGCAGGCGCGCTCGTCTCGTACCGCGTAGGCCAGTGGCTCCTCCGGACCTCAGGATCGAGCTCCAGGCGCTGGGGCGCCTTGACGCTCGGCGCGCTGATCGTGTCGCTCGGCATGTCGCTTCCCGTGGTTGGATGGGCCATTGCAGCGCTCGTCGTCCTCACAGGCGCAGGCGCGCTCGCCCTCGAACAACGGTCCGTCCGGATGCCACCGGCGCTCCCGGCAGTCTGACCCGCCGGCACGTGGGAGCGCTGTCCGCGTCCAGCCGTTCCGGCCTGAGCATCGCGATACCTCTCTGGGTCGTCGCGGTGCTCGGTACCCTCCTCTTCCTGCGGATGGCGAGCGACCTTCTCATTCCAATCGTGCTCGCGATCATCCTCAGCTACGCGCTCGAGCCGGTGGTCGCGTGGCTGGAGATCCGTCACGTTCACCGCCTCGCCGGTACCGGCCTCGTGCTTCTGACCTGCCTCGGGTTGCTGGGATGGGGCGCGTTCTCGCTGCGCGACAACGTACGCGACACTGCCCGGTCGCTGCCCCAGGCTGCCGAGCGGTTGCGCGACATGGTCTGGTCGCAGACATCCTCCGGTACCGCGGCCAGCGTCCGGGAGGCGGCCGAGGTCCTTCAGGGCGACGCCGATTCAGGTGGCGCGCCACAGCCGGACCCGGCATCCACTCCTGCGCCGTCAGCGGAAGAGAGCGCTCAATTTCTTCAGCAGGGCGTGAGGTCGATGTTCGCTCTTGCAGGACACGCGATCGTCGTTGTGTTCCTGGTCTTCTTTCTGCTCGCCGCCGGAAATCACGTCCGTCAACGGCTCATCGAAGTCGCCGGGTCGGACGGCGACAGGCGGCGGATCGCGACCGAGATCATCGCCAGCATCAACTCGCAGATTCAGCGTTTCCTTCTCGTGCAGCTCGTGACAGCCGTCATCGTGGGCATCGTGACGTGGGCGATCCTCGCGCTCATGGGAACGGAGAACGCGGCGCTCTGGGCGGCTCTCGCGGGAGCCTTCAATTCCATTCCCTACTTCGGGCCCGCAATCGTGTCCGGCGGCCTCTTCGCGGTTGGCTTGATGCAGGGTGGGATGCCGGAGGCGCTTCAGCTGTCAGGCGCCGTGCTCCTGATCACCTCTCTCGAGGGGTGGCTGCTGACGCCGCTCCTGCTGGGCAAAGCGGAGCGCATGAGCGCTGTCGCCGTGTTTCTCGGCCTTCTCTTGTGGACCTGGTTGTGGGGAGCGTGGGGAACGCTGCTGGCGGTACCGATGCTGGTGATTGTCAAATCCGTCGCCGATCACATCACCAGTCTGAGACCGGTGGGCCGTCTTCTGGCGCCGTGACGCTGGGGCGATTCGGCTCGCCCCAGCGCAGTCCACGCTACTCCGCGAGCCGCTCGACTGAATCGGCGATCAGCACGGCCTGCTGCCCCTCGAACTCGGCTTCGACCTCAGGGTTCAGGTCCCAGTCGATCTCACGCTCGATCTCGACGGTGTCCACGCGACCGACCGTTCCGGTCACACGCACGCGACTGTCAGTCCATTTGTCATCGAGACCCTGCAGACTCGCGGCTTCCTTGCTCAGCACCAGCAGGTCGTTGTCGATCCCGCCTGCCAGCGGGGCGTCCTCGTCGACCGAGAAGGCACTCGGTCCCATCACCTGGTCGACATCCGCCTCGATCGTCACCTGGCGGCCGTAGTAGGTCTCCGGCTCACCGACGATGTCCGCCACCGTGATGTCGGAGTCGTTCGCGTCGGCATTCACCGCGCGATCGGCGGCCCGTCCCACCGACTCGGCCGCGTCCTCGACAGCTCCATCGTCCGCGGGTGTTGCGTCGTTGGTATTGCACGCCACGGTAGCCGCCGCGAGCCCGATCGCGGCGCACCAGCTCGAGATATGTTTCCGGTTCATCACCTTTCCCTCCGTCTCCGGATTTCTGCAAGATCGAGACCCCCTTACCGTTGACGTTCGGGCTCATCCGTCCACCCAAGGCCCCGGTGACTGCCGCGCTGACGCAAGGTGTAGCATCGCTCTCGATGACTTCATCGCGGTTCTGCCTGCTGTTGTTTGGCGCGTCGGTTCTTGGTGCCTGCTCGCCCGCACCCGATGCGAATCAGCCTCCTGCGACCCGTCCTGCCTTTGTCGACCGGATATGGACCGCGACCGATCCGGCGGCCGCTCCAGGATCGCTGCGTGTGTTCGTCTCGGACGGAACACTGCTCATGACTTCATGCGTGGAGGTTTATCGCCTCGCGCGCTGGCGCCAGATCGGTCAGGACCAGATTGAGTGGGACGAAGATGGCAGTCGCATCCAGGCGGCCATCGTCGATGCCACCGACGACCGCCTGCACCTCCGCTTGCAGCTCGTCTCCGAAGTCAGGGACGAGGAGTACGAGCTCGCGCGATCGCCGCAGGTATGCCCGGACCTGCCGCGCTGAGTCCCTCGAGCGTCGGCGTCCGACAGCGCCGACTCGAGCCTCGGAATCGCGGGCCGCTGGTGTCGCTCACGCGCGAAGCCTCCACGGCAGCGGACGGGCCCACTGCGCGAGCCCCCACGTCAACAGGAATTTGAGCAGCAAGCCGATCGCGCTTGCCTGGGCGGCTCCTATCGCTCCCACCCGAGGCACAAGGACCAGGCTCAGGCCGATGCCGATTGCGGTGGTGACGACGGTCACCCAGGAGATCAGGAAGGTGCGCTCGGCGAAGAAGACGATACCGGACAGGCCGAGATACATGGCATTGAAGACGAACCCCGCGACAAGCCAGCCCATGAACCTGCCGGCATCATGGAACTCCGGCGCAAGCACCAGACGAATCCCCGCCGGGGCTGCGAGGGCAAGCAGCAGACCCAATCCGACGATCGCGGCGAAGTAGAGATACGTCATCGTCACGATGCGCCTGTCGGTCGCACTCTTCCGCTCGGCCAGGCCCGCATAGAGCCAGGGACTCCAGGCGCGGCTGAACGCGTCGGCAATGACGCTGATTGCCATGCCGACCTGAAACGCCACCCAGTACAGACCGGTCTCTGAAGGCCCCACGTAGTAGGCGATGACGAATCGATCGGCGGTTCTGGCGCCAAGCGCCCCGAGCCGGTGAGGGATCAGGCTTGCGCCGTACCAGAGAGCGTGGAACAAGGAGGCGCGTGTCACGTGCCGATTCAATCGCGGCAGGAGCGCTGCGGCGGCGACGCTGACCGCAACGCTCCCTGTGACGATCAGCGTGGCAAGCGCAAACCCGCGCCACCCTGCGCCGAACGCCACAACGAACAGGACCGTGAGAGCTGCGATACCTGCGGCGCGTCCGACCTGGACGAAGGCATAGTTGCGAGCGGCGTGCTCGACCTGCCAGACCGTGAGGGGCACCGCGAGCAGTTCCTGGAACCCCGCAAAGATGACCGCCGCGGCCAGCCAGATCGTCGGCAGTCCGCTCAACCGCGACAGCGGGCGCCCGCCTGCCACTGCGAAGGCCAGGCCAATCACGGTGCAGCCCGCAATGATCCACAGGCACCCGGCCAGGTACGACGGAAACCTTGATCGATCTTCGTCGAAGTACCGGCGCCGAACGGAGTACGACACGTTGACGCCGACGAGCGGCGCCGCCATCCCCGCAACCGCCTGGAAGACGGCAATCATCCCGGCGTCCGCGGCTGTCAGGTAGTACGTGAGGACCGGAAGAAGAACGACCGGAATGATCCGTTCGAGGACGTTCGCCGTCCCGTAGACGGTCGCCGATCTGAGGAGACCCGGCTTTTTCGTTTCCGGAGCCTGCGCTTCG
>JBFWPD010000386.1:0-4347 GCA_050250175.1 Vicinamibacterales bacterium | reverse complement strand
GCCGCTCTCCGCCGGGCGGTCCATCGGCACCAGCTGCACAAGCAGGTCAGATTCCTCGGCTACATGCCGGAGGAGTCGCTTGCGGTCATGTATCGGCTGGCGCGCGTGTTCGTGTTCCCGTCGCTCTACGAAGGTTTCGGACTCCCTCCTCTCGAGGCCATGGCGAGCGGGACACCTGTCGTGACGTCCAACGTGTCCTCGCTGCCGGAAGTGGCTGGCGATGCCGCGGTCCTCGTGGACCCATACGACTCGGCCGCGATTGCCGACGGCATGTTCCGCGTGCTGACCGACGACACGCTCAGCGCGGAACTTCGAGCGAAAGGCCTGGCTCGTGCCCGGGAGTTCTCCTGGGAGTCGTCCGGACATCGCGTGTTGCAGATCTACAGGCAGGTCTGCAGTGAGCAGAGCGTGCCGGCCACGGTGCCGGCCGGGACCAGTCGAGGGGGACTGCCGCCTCGATGAATGGGACCAAGCGCCCTCGCATCGCCCTCGTGCACGATTGGTTGACCGGAATGCGGGGGGGCGAGAAGGTTCTGGAGGTCCTCTGCGAGCGCTTTCCCGACGCGGACCTCTTCACGCTGGTTCACGTTCGAGGCTCGGTATCGCCCGCCATCGAGCGGCATCCAATCGCGACCACGTTCATCCAGCGCCTGCCGGCCGTCGCGCGCTTCTATCGCTATTACCTCCCGCTCTTTCCCGTCGCGGTCGAGCAGATCAACCTCGAGGGCTATGACATCGTGCTCAGCACGAGCCATTGCTGCGTGAAATCGGTAATCCGACCCTCGTCTGCGCGTCATCTGTGCTACTGCCTGACGCCCATGCGCTACGCGTGGGACCAGTTCGACGCCTACTTCGGACCCGATCGGATAGGGCGGCTCGGCAGCGCCGCGATGCGTGTCATGATGTCGAGGCTGGCCAGGTGGGACCGTGCCACGTCGGGGCGTCCTGACCGCTATGTCGCTATCTCTCACTATGTTGCGGGCAGGATCGGCCGATACTATAATCGCGAGGCCAGTGTCGTGTATCCGCCGGTGGACACCGACTTCTTCTGCCCGGACGATGCCGGGCCCGAGCGTTTTGCGCTGGTCGTGTCGGCCCTTGTTCCCTACAAGCAGATTGGACTCGCCGTGGAAGCCTGCCGGCTCGCCGGAGTCCCACTGACCGTCGTCGGCGACGGTCCGGAGCGTCCCGCCCTGGAGCGCATGTCGAACGGATCGACCAGATTCCTCGGCCGGCTGAGAGACGACGAAGTCCGTGCGCTCTACCGACGGGCGTCGGTCGTCCTGCTGCCAGGCGAAGAGGACTTCGGGATTGTCCCGCTCGAGGCCCAGGCATGCGGCCGTCCGGTCGTGGCGCTGGGCCGCGGTGGTGCAGTCGAGACCGTCAGGGACGGTGAGACCGGCTACCTCGTGGCGAGCGCTACTGCTGAGGCCTTCGCCGAGAAAATCAGCGCGACGATGACCGCCGGCTTCGATTCCGCGGTCATTCGCCGTCATGCAGAACGATTCAGCCGCTCGCGGTTCGGCGACGAGATGGAAGGCCTCGTCGAGGACACCTGGCGGGGCGGCGCAGGCGCATGATTCGGCACAATCGCCTGCTCGTCACCTTCTACGTCGTCTCTGACGCTCTGCTGGCCGTCTCGGCGTTCATCATCGCCTACGCGCTGCGTTTCCACGTCGGCATCCCTGCCCCTCGAGGCGTGCCGCCGCTCAGCCAGTACATCCGGCTGCTGCCCTTCATCGCAGGCCTCGTGCCGCTGGCTTTTCACCTTCAGGGCCTGTACCGGCTGCGACGCGGACGCTCGCGTGTCGACGACTTCTTCGCCGTGTTCGTCGGGAGCATCCTGGCCGTCGTGCTTGGCGTCGTCGCGACGTTGTACGTGGGCACCTACGTCGCCAACGACGCTCAGCAGCAGGCCGGCGTGTACGAAGTCTCACAGCTGGCCTGGGCGATCTTCCTCGTCTGCAATGTCGCCCTGACCTGCGCCTCCCGTGAAATCGTCCGCGAAGTGCTGGAGCGGCGGTGGAGCGCCGGCATCGGCATGAAGCGGATTCTCGTTGCCGGTGCCGGAGAGCTCGGACGGCTCGTTGCGGACAAGATTCTCGAACATCGAGAGCTTGGGTATCAGATCGTCGGCGTCGTCGACGACCGTGCCTCCGGCGATCGACTCGGCTACCGGGGACTCCCTCTCCTCGGGACGCTGGACGACGCGGCCGAGATCATCAGGACGGAGAAGATCGATCACTTGTACGTCGCCCTGCCGCCCGAGCAGCACGTGCGGATGCTCGAGCTGCTCGACAGCACGAGCCGCGAGATGGTCGACGTCAAGGTCGTGCCCGATCTCCTCCAGGTCATCGCCTTGCGCGCGCGCCTCGAGGACCTGGACGGCGTTCCGGTCATCAACATCAACGATGTTCCGCTGCAGGGCTTCAACAGCGTGATGAAGCGCGCGCTCGACGTGGCCTTCTCGAGCGCTGCCCTGATCGTCCTCGCCCTGCCGCTCGCCATCCTGTCCCTGCTCGTCTGGCTGACGTCCAAGGGCCCGGTCTTCTACCGGCAGGAACGCATGGGGCTCGATGGCAAGTCGTTCACGATCGTGAAGTTCCGCTCGATGTTCGACGATGCCGAGCGCGAGACCGGCCCGGTGTGGGCAGTGGACGGCGACTCCCGCGTGACCCCGCTCGGCCGGTTCATGCGGCGGGCCAACCTCGACGAGCTACCGCAGCTGTGGAACGTCCTGCGCGGGGACATGTCGATTGTCGGCCCGCGGCCCGAGCGTCCGCACTTCGTCGAGCAGTTCAAGCATCGGATTCCACAGTACATGCTGCGCCACAAGGTGAAGGCTGGGCTGACCGGCTGGGCCCAGGTCAACGGATGGCGTGGAAACACGGCGCTCGAGAAGCGCATCGAGTACGACCTGTACTACATCGAGAACTGGTCGGTGCGGCTCGACCTCAAAATCATGTGGCTGACCGTGCTCCGAGGTTTCTTTCACAAGCATGCCTACTGAGCGGAAACAACGCGTCGTCATTACCGGAGCCGCCGGGTTCATCGGGTCGCATCTGTCGGAGGCGCTGCTGGATCGTGACTGCGAAGTCATCGGCATCGACAACCTGCTGACCGGCGATACCGCGAACATCGCCCACCTGGTGAACCGGAACTTCACCTTCATCAAGCACGACGTCACGAATTACATCTACGTGGAAGGTCCCGTGGATGTCGTGCTCCACTGGGCGAGTCCGGCCAGTCCGATCGACTACCTCGAGCTTCCCATCCCGACGCTGAAGGTTGGCGCGCTCGGAACGCACAAGGCGCTCGGCCTGGCCAAGGCAAAGGGCGCGCGATTCGTACTCGCGTCCACCTCAGAGGTATACGGCGATCCGCTGGAACATCCCCAGAAGGAGAGCTACTGGGGGAATGTCAATCCGATCGGCCCGCGGGGCGTCTACGACGAAGCGAAGCGATTCGCCGAAGCCATGACGGTCGCGTATCACCGGTACCATAAGCTCGACACCAAGATCGTCCGGATCTTCAATACCTACGGGCCGCGCATGCGCGTCAACGACGGCCGCGCGGTGCCCGCGTTCATCTCCCAGGCACTCCGGAACGAGGACGTGACGATCTTCGGCGTCGGCAGCCAGACGCGAAGCTTCACCTACATCACGGACCTCGTGGACGGAATCATCCGGCTGACGCAGTCGTCGGTGAACGATCCTGTGAACATCGGAAATCCCCGCGAGACGACGATCAAGGAGATCGCGGAGACGATCATCCGGATGACGGGCTCGAAGAGCCGGCTCGTGTACCGGCCGCTTCCAACCGACGATCCGAAGGTCCGCCAGCCTGACATCTCGCGTGCACGCAAGCTCCTCGACTGGGAGCCCAAGGTGCCTCTGGAAGAGGGACTCGTACACACGATCGAGTACTTCAGGGGCAAGGTGGTCTAGGGGGCGGGTCAGGCAGGAGGGGCGGGAAAGCCTGGAAGGGCTGGACGGGCGGGAAGGGCTTAGACTGAGGCGGTGCTCGATCTGACGGTGGTCCGGGTCTTCCTCAACACGTACGAAGCTGAAGTAGCCCGGGGGGCGCTTCAGGCCTCGGGGATTGAGTCCTGGATTCGAAGTGACGATGCGGGCGGGCTGCATCCTGGAATGTGGGTGGCCCGTGGTGTCCAATTGGCGGTCAGATCCGAAGACGCTGATCGCGCCGAGATCGCCTTGAACAGCTACTCCGGCCCTATGGACCTGGATCTGTAGAGGCCCAGCGGTCCCTCCTACCCTTCTCGCCTATCCTGCCCGTCTAACGCGCTTTCACCTTCCGTCTTTCCCGCCCCCCCACCCCCCCCCCCCC
>JBFWPD010000385.1:0-4361 GCA_050250175.1 Vicinamibacterales bacterium | reverse complement strand
GCTCGGGTTGCAGTTCGGTTACGGCATGATGGAACATTGCCGCCATCTCGTGAGCGCCTGGGGCGGCGGAACGGTCGTCCTCAGCCCGCGAGACCTGAACGATGATCAGCTTAGGCGACTGTCCGCAGGACTCCTGGAACTGGCACACTCACGCGTTCTGCTGGATCCGCAGTTCTATCTTCCGCACGCCGATCACGAGCGCTTGTGTTCTCACAGCTACTGGCCGGCGAACTATGAGAGCGGTGCTTTCTGGAGCGGCATTGGCCTTGCCAACTTGCTGGCGCAGCTAGGCAACCTGAACGCAGAGCTGAAGACTTCGGCCTTCATTCTCCCTGGACTCTTGGCGGACCGAGTCGACGATGACTGGCTTGCGACCCAGAGCATGGTCCTCGAGGAGGCCGCTTCCCGTGGAGGCAAGCGCGAGCTTTACATGACTGTGGCGCTGGGTGCCGATGCGACGAGGGACCAAGACCAAATTGCGAAATTGCTCGAAGCTGCGGCGGAATGGTCGCCAGGCGGGTACTACATCGTCTGTGAACATCCCGATGGTCAATACCTCGTGGCCGATCCCAACTGGCTTGCGAATGTTCTCGACCTCGTCGCCGGGTTCAAGCTTCTCGGGCGCCGCGTGATTCTGGGGTACTGCAATCACCAGATGCTGATAGCATCGGCCGCGAAGATCGACGCGATATGCTCAGGAACCTGGATGAATGTGCGCTCATTCCCGCCTGACAAGTTCCGGACCCAGTATGAAGAAGAGATCAAGCAGCGAACAACTTGGTACTACTGCCCGCAGGCACTGTCGGAGTACAAGGTGCCCTTTCTCGACATCGCCCATCGTCTGCGCTTGTTGCCTCAGATGAAGCCGCCTGCGACGCTGAAAAGCACGTACGCGGATGCACTATTCAGTGGCGTGCAGCCGTCATCTGTCGGCTTTACAGAGCAGGCCGCCTTTCGCCACTTCTTGCAGTGCCTGCGCTCGCAGTGCATCGGCAGCTCGCTTGGCACCTTTGACGAGACCGTGTCAGAGCACGAGCGCGCCCTCGACGATGCGGAGTCCCTGCTGAAGACGCTTGGAGCCGCTCGTATTCGAGGGCAACTCCGTGACTTCACGGAGATCATCGATGTGAACCGCGCGGCACTTGCAGTGTTGACTTCGACTCGTGGACCGATGCTGCGACGGCGGTGGGCACAGCTTTAGTTAGCGCCCGCATCTAGTTTGTGGGTCGTTGCTACTCTTGCTTCAAGTCGCTCCGCAACCCGTCGAACATCCCGTGCACGTCGTCGACGTGTGAATCCGCCGATCGCCATGGCCCTTCATCGTCGTCCGGCGGCTCGGGTCCAGCGCGCTCGCTTTCGATCTCATCGGCTCGTTCGTATAGGCCCTGAGTGAATTCGTTCGTGGCGACGCCCAGCCGCTCTCCCACATACTCGATGTCGGAGGCGACCGAGCGCAGCAAGTCGGGATCATCGGCGCTACCGAGCGGATGATCCGATGCGAACTCCACGAAACACCGTCTCAGTGCTTCCCGCTCCGCGTCAGACACGGCGTCCGGGTACTTCTCGCAGAAGCTTGCCACGGCGCGGAACTCTTCGTCGGTCTCGGGCTCGCTCAATAGACACTGTCGGGCAGCGGAGAACGGCGCATCGCTTTGCTTGAGACCTCGTTGACGCAGAACATCGAGCAACGTGACCAGATCTTCGCGGTCGGCCTTTCCTGACGTCCACATCTCGGTCAATGTCCCGAGGACGGAGTCAATCAGCTGGTCTGCATGCGGGTATTTCAGCCCATCCAGGACACTGATGAGGAAGCGCGTCCGGGTTTCGTTCGAGGGCGAATGCGGCACGAGGCCGACTGTCTGGCCATAGTGGTCTACCTGCCGGATGGTTGTGGCGCTTTCACCCCACAGATTGGCAGCAAGCGTCCTGATGTAGTCGCCACTGGCGGCGTCGATGCCGTTGTACCGGCGCCCGCGCCGGCCATTCCATAGTCCCGTGTACTGCTCATAGAACTGCGCGCCGGTAAAGAGGTCGGCAACGTCCGCGTCCGAACTGGCCAGAAACTGTTCTAGGAAATCCTTAACCGACGGATTGTGGAACGAGACAGCAATATCGCCGCCGATTCTCGCGGTCTTGATGAAGTTGCCGTCCAACTCTTTCAACGCGTCGATCCAGTCGCCAGGCGCCGTCGCGAAGCCGAAGCGCTTATGACGGAATGAGTAGAAGGTCCAGAACGCTCTTTCGAGGTTCTCCAGCCTCGTCTCGTTCGGCATGATGGTCAGGACGAGCAGCAGGTGCCGGGCGGCTTCCGAGATCTGGTGCCGGAACGCGTGGTCCCACAACCGCGAAGGGTTGTCGAGACTGTCAACGAACTCGCGCAGGTAAAGCGTCGGCGCGACAGTCATCGCGTGGCGCGGCTGTGTCATGTACTCGATAACGCGCGGATTGTAGTTGCGGTGGTCGAGGACCTTCTCGTACCCGCGCCCCTCGAGCAGTGCCAGCTTGTAGTCCGTTGGTAGGTCTGAGAAATAGATGTGGTTGTACAGGATCTTGGCCCTGACCGGCCGAGTGTAGTCGTTCAGGTTGATGATACACATCGGCAGATCGATCGATGGATGCGCGAAGGCTTCGTAGCGGTTCCGGGCGATGTTGAGGATGTACTCGCGCGTGGTGAGGATGAATCGCCAGTTCGGATTCCCTGACACTTCCTCCAGGAGCTCGATGATCCGCTGGTCTTCGTTCCTCTGAAGCTTCTCCAAGGACGTCTTTCCCAGAAAATCATCAAAGTAGAAGACCTGCTTGGATTTCTGGTTCTTCACGGGGCGCAGCTCGGAGAGATCGTGCGCTATGCGGAGCGCAGCGAATCCCTGGCGATCGACCAAGTCTGCGAGCAACACTTCCGCCAGGGTCGTCTTGCCGATGCCCGGAATCCCCGCCACGATACAGAAACGCGTCTTCTCGAGAATCTTCTGCGCCCGCTCGAAGCTTGGGTTTGGCACGTAACGGGCCAGACGCAGCCGGATGCGGTCGAGATGCGCTTCGGTGTCGCCGAAGATGCCAGCGTGAAGCACGCGTTCGAGCACGCCTGCGCTCGTCAGCCACAGCTTGAAGTGTTGTCGCTCGATGTCCTCGTACTGTGTGAGAAGGCTGTTGATGTCATCCTTGCCGAGGATGTCCGACGCCGAGACACACCAGGGTGACAACAGAGCGAGGAGTTCGTCTTTTCGTTGTGGCGTAATGCCGACGGAGGTCGCGAGGATGTATCGCGTGGGCTTGAGCGCCTCGAGCTTCGCTCGCTCCTTCCGCTTCAGGACCCGCACAAGCGCCTCATAGCCTGAGTCTGCGTAGTGCTTGACCTGGACAATCAGCGTGTCGGTCTTGGTGCGGTGGCGAAAATCAATTCCGGAGTCGCGACCTGCAGTGAAGCTTTCGAGCCGGACCCCGAGCGGCCTCTGCAGAAGGTCGCGGCAGAGTAGCTCAAAGTCGTGCGGCGATAGCGATCGGAAGTCGTAGTCAGCCATCAGCCCTGAACCGGTTTTGGTACTGGCATCGCCGCGGCGGACCCGTCCGCCTTCGCTCCGGGCACCGATCCCGGGAGTCGCTCCTCGATCCCTGGTCGAAAGAACCCGGACGGACCGGCCTTGGCACTATCGTGTCCCTATCCTTCGGATGTGGATATCTGTCCGTGCCTGTTGACGACTGCCGCAGGAACGGAGAAGCAACGATGGCTCCGTGACTCAGTAATCCACTCGTACGGCAGCACCACCGCCTCCGGAATGTCCACCGCTCCGCTAGCCTAGCTTCATCGCAGCCGTTGCGTGTCATCGGCGTATCGGTCAACGTGACGGCTGCGGGTTGCTCCTTGTCCTCGCCATGGCCCGGGTCGCGATCTGTGAACCCGCTTTCAAGAATCTTCGGAACCGAGTAGCCGTTCGTCAGGTAGTACAGGCGGATCGTGGCGCTCGGTGCCCGGAAAGGAGTGAGTGGGTCGAGTCGGCGGACATGGTCATCGGGCCCATGACAGCCAACGGCCCATTTCTGTGTCCGGATCCACGACTCCCAATGCTTCGTGCAGCTGCGCCACGAATTCGCGAAGACGGTGGTGCTCGCTGGTGGCATCCCGCAACCGCTCAAGCCGACGAATTCTGGCGCGCTCCTGCCGAGCGAGCTGCCTGGCTACCTCGCGCTGCCGCTCGAGTTCCTGCTGTCTGAGTCGCTCGCGCTCCTGCTCCTCGCGCTGCGCCCTCTTCTGAAACGCCGCTTCGAGCAAACCGACGACCACTTCGTTGAGCATGTCCTCCAGCCGCTGGGTCTTGCCGTCCTTCCAGGTGTGCCTCGTCCCCCAGACGTTCTCGACGTTC
>JBFWPD010000384.1:0-4381 GCA_050250175.1 Vicinamibacterales bacterium | reverse complement strand
GTACGGCCGAAGACGATCGAAGCCGATCGCCAGTCCGCGAGGCAACAAGCCGCTCAGCACGTTGCCGCCGTCAAGAGGCGGCACCGGAATCATGTTGAACACGGCGAGCAGCAGATTGATCTGCACCGCGCGGTTCAGCAGCGTCGCCACGGGCGCGGAGACGTTCGGCTCGCCGAGCACAACGGGCGCGACGGGAATCAAGGCAAGAATCGCCGCCGAGAGGAACGCGAGCACCAGATTGCTGACAGGACCCGCCGCGGCAACGAGCATGAAGCTGCGACGGTGATGCCGCAGGCGGCTCACCACCACCGGCACAGGCTTCGCCCAACCGATCAGCGGAAATCCGCTCACCATGGAAATCAACGGGAAGAGCACGGTGCCGATCGGATCCGCATGCACGAGGGGATTGAGCGAGACCCGCCCGAGGGTACGCGCCGTTGGATCGCCCAGACGGTCGGCCGTCCAGGCATGCGCCGATTCATGAATTGTGAGGGAGAACAGCAGCACGCTGAACGCGATGAACAGCTGTGCGACATTGATATCCGGCACGCGGCCAACAGGTTACGGCCGACCTGCGAAAAACGCAAGAACGGCATCCGCCACTTTTGCGCCAACCGCCGCCGACAATTCTTCCCGCGTCGCACGCCTGACGCCGGCCACGCTCCCGAACTTCGTCAGCAGCTCGCGGCGGCGTCGCGACCCGATCCCTGGAATGTCGTCGAGCTCCGATCGGAGGTCGCGCATCGTCCGCGCCCGGCGGTGAAAGGTGACCGCAAAGCGATGGGCTTCGTCACGAATCCGCTGCACGAGGAGCAGCCCGGGATCGTTGACGGGCAGCGCCAGCGGCTCCTCGCGATCGCGCACGTACAGAAGCTCCTCCCGCTTGGCGATCCCGACGGCAATGAGGTTCGAGAGACCGAGGCTCTCGAGCGCCGAGTACGTGGCCGAGAGCTGCCCCGGACCGCCGTCGATCAGCACGAGATCGGGAAAGGGCCCGCCGCGCTCGAGGAGCGCCCGGTAGCGACGGCCAACCACCTCGCGCATTGCGGCAAAGTCGTCGCGCTGCGCACCGCGGATCCGGAACGTCCGGTACTCGTTGCGGCGCATGCGGCCGTCGATGCACACGACCATCGACGCGACCGTCTCGCTGCCCTGAATCGTCGAGATGTCGAAACACTCGATACGCCGCGGCTCGGCAGGCAGCGCGAGCGATCTCCGCAGGCCGTCGAGCGCCGCCCCTTCAACCGCCGGCGACTGCTCGAATCGGGCGCGGTAGGCAACCGCGGCGTTCCGGTTCGCCAGCTCCACCATCTCGCGCTTCTCGCCGCGCTGCGGCTGCACGATCCGCGCACGCTGCCCTGCCCGCTCGCCGAGCCAGGCTTCGAGCGCCTCGCGGTCCTCGGGCTCCACGGGCACGTGCACTTCTGACGGCGCGGCGCGGAGCTCGTAGAACTGCTGAATCGCAGCGGAGATGACCTCCGCGTCGCTCGTGGCAGCAACCGCGGCGTCGGTCCCGAGCTCGATGCGTTCGACCACACGCCCCCGGCGCACCTGGAACACCTGCACCACTGCGCCCTCGGGCCCTCGCGTCATCCCGAAGACGTCCCGATGGCCGAACGTCACGGTCGCCATCTTCTGCTGGCGATCGTCGAGGGTCCGAACCGTGCGCAACGCGTCGCGCCACTGCGCGGCCTCTTCATATCGCTCGTCTCCTGCCGCCACGGTCATGCGCTCGGTCAGCGTGCGAGCGAGCTCATCGTTCCGTCCCTCCAGAAACAGCTCGGTCATCTCGACGGCCCGGCCGTACTCCTCGGCGGTGCAGATCGAATCGACGCACGGCGCAAGGCATCGCTTGATGTCGTACTCGAGACACGGCCGGCCGCGCCTTCCCGTGATCACCTCGTTGCACGAGCGGATGCCGAACAGCCGATGGGTCAGGCTCATCGTCTTTCGCGCGAATCGCGCCGGAAGGAATGGGCCCGCGTAGAAGCTGCCGTCGCGCTCGACGCGGCGTGCGACCAGGACGCGCGGGAACTCCTCGTTCGTCGTCAGCTGGAGGTACGGATAGCTCTTGTCGTCGCGCAGCAGGATGTTGTATTTCGGGCTGCGCTGCTTGATGAGGTTGTTCTCGAGGACGAGAGCCTCGACCACCGAGTCGGTGACGATGACCTCGAGACGCGCGATCTCGTCGAGCAGGGCGTCGGTCTTCGGACTCGACCCGTACGCGCCGAGGTACGTGCGCACGCGGTCGCGCAGCGCGCGAGCCTTGCCGACGTAGATGGTCTCGCCGGACGCGTTCAGATAGAGATAGACACCCGGTTGCTCGGGCAATCCGCCTATCTGATCCTTGAGTTCGCGGATGGCCATACGGTACTATGACGCGTCCTCGGACGTGTCTGAACCCTCAATTATACCGGCCCGCGTCGAGTCCGACCGCGCCGCCAGCCCTGCCGCGGCACCGCGCGAGCATGCCTCCGGCGCGCGAAGCGAACGCCCCCCCAGCACCTTCACCGGGTTGATCGGGTGGCTCTGCATGATGCCGCTGCGCGCGATCATCAACGCGTGCGTCGCGCTGAGGATCCATCCGAACGTGCTCACCCTGGTCGGGGTGATCATCAACGTCGGCGCGGCGTGGGCGCTCGCGGAGGGACGTTTCATCCTCGCGGGCTTCGTCATGGTGGGCGCCAACATCTTCGACTTCATCGACGGCAAGGTCGCGTACCGCCTTCAACTGCAGTCGGCGTTCGGCGCATTCTGGGACTCGACGCTCGATCGGTTCTCCGATCTGGCCCTGCTGGTGGGACTCATCTCCCTGTACTCGGGCCTCGGCCGTGGCGACTACGTGATGGTCGCCGCCCTCACGCTCGTCTTCTCGATCATGACGAGCTACACGAGGGCGCGGGCGGAGTCTCTCGTCGAGAAGTGCAAGGTCGGCTTCATGGAGCGCCCGGAACGCATCGTCCTCTTCATGATTGGTGCGTTCACGAATCGCATGGCTGCGGTGCTGTGGGTGATCCTCGTACTCTCGGTGCTCGCCGTCGCGAACCGGATCTACTACACCTATCTCCTGCTGAACCGGCTGCCGCTTCCCTCCAAAGAGGGCATCCGCGGCGCCTTCAATCGCGCGTTCTTCTGGACGGAGGATCGAGCCACGGTCGCGTACGACCTGTGGGTCATCGCGATTCTCGCGTTCGTGTGGCTGACGCCGCCGGTGTGGCTGAGCGACCCGACGGCCACCGGCTACGGCCTGGTGAGCTGGCTGCTGAACTGACGCTGTCAGGCTTCTGGCTTCAGGCTACGGGCTTCAGGCAAACACACGAACCATCAGGCGCGCTTGCGCTTGGGCGCGGCTTTCTCCACTGACGCCTTTGCCACGGTCGCGGTCGCCGTCTTCTTCTTGTCGGCGCTGACCCGATCGAGGCTCTTCCGCAGCGCCTCCATGAGATTGACGACCTTCGGTGGAGCCTCGACTTCCGGAGCGACGACTTCGCGCCCGGCAATCTTCGCGTCGATGATCCCCTGCAGCCCCTCGCGGTATTCGTCCTTGTAGGTCGCCAGATCGATCGGACGGTCGAAAGTCTCGATCACCTGGCGCGCGAGCCTGATCTCTTCAGGCTTGACCTTGGACGGCACGGCGTCGAGCTCCTCGACGGCGTCCATCGAGCGGATCTCGGCGGCGTGATGCAGCGTGTACATCACGATGCCCTTGCCTTGCGGCTTGACGGCCACCAGGTACTCGCGACCGTAGAGCGCCAGCTTCCCGACGCCGACCTTCCCCTTCATCCCGTCGCGCATGACAGCGAAGGCGTCCGATGCGACCTGGCCGTCCGGCGCCAGGTAGTACGCCCGGTCGATGTAGATCGGATCGATCGCGGTTTCGTCGGTGAACTGTGCGAGGTCGATGATGCGCGTCGAGGCCGGGCGCACCTTGTCCACGTCCTCCTCGGTGAGGACGACGTACCGCCCCTTCTCGAACTCGTAGCCCTTCACGAGCTCCGTGTTCGCGACCTCGCGCTCGCAGTGCGGGCACCAGCGCTTCTGCTGGATTCGCGTCTGGCATTCGGCGTGAAGCTGGTTGAACGAGATCGTCGCTCCTGATTCCGACGCCGGGAACACCTTGATCGGGATGTTCACCAAGCTGATCTTCAGGTAACCCTTCCAGGTGGCTCGTGCGCCCATAGCAGCCTCTTTATCGGCGTTGACCGGAACCGAATTACAGCGGCCCGAATGTCCAGGCCCCGATCTTACGGGAAACGCCCGGGAACGGTCAGCCGCGGGCCACGGGGACGGCCAGCGCCGGGTCGAAACAGCGGCGGCAGCGGGCTTCATAGAGGCCGGTATCGCCGACGAGCACACGGTCGACGCTCGGAACGAGCCGCTG
>JBFWPD010000383.1:0-4388 GCA_050250175.1 Vicinamibacterales bacterium | reverse complement strand
GAGATCGCAGCCCGGCGTGGAGCGACGGTGGTGGTTCACGCGTTCGAAAGCCACACCACACAGTGGGGCTGGGCACTGGTCTCGCTGCCGCTGCAGAGCGACTGGGTCCTCGCGCTCGACGCCGACCAGCGGGTGACGCCCGAGCTGCGCGACGACATGATTGCTTTGCTGACGTCGGAGAGCATCCCGTGCGCCGGCTACTTCATGGCTCGCCGCCAGGTGTTCCGTGGCCGATGGATCAGACATGGCGGTTACTACCCGAAGTATCTGCTCAAGCTGTTCCGCCGTGGACAGGCGCGCGTCGGCGACGACCTTGTCGATCATCACTTCCTGGTCAGCGGTCGCCTTGGTCGTCTTCAGGGCGATCTGATTGAAGACAATCGCAACGAGCTGCGCATCTTCGACTGGACCGAGAAGCACAATCGATACGCGCGCCGTCAGGCGCTCGACGAAATCGCGCGGTGGCAGAACGGCATGCCGCGGGGCAGGCTCTTCGGAGATCCCGACGAGCGGGTTGCGTGGATGAAGCGCGTGTGGATGCGATTTCCCCTTTTTGTTCGTCCGATTGGCTATTTCGTCTATCGCTACGTGTTCAGACTCGGGTTTCTTGACGGCAAGGAAGGCTTCGTTTTTCACGTCCTCCAGGGCTTCTGGTACCGCCTCCTCGTCGACATCAATATCGAGGAGCAGCGTCGCAGTCGCGGTGTCGATGCCTGAGAATCCGGCGAGCGAGCCGGCGCCGTCGTCGAAAAGGCTTCACGCCGTCGACGCGCTGCGGGGGATCGCTGCGCTAGCCGTCTGCTGGTACCACTTCACGCACGGGAATCCAGGATTCCTCCCCGAGGGCTGGCTGAAGGAGACGGGCACGTACGGCTGGCTGGGAGTCCCGGTCTTCTTTGTGATCTCGGGATTCGTCGTTCCGTACAGCATGCACGTTCGACGCTACACCCTGGGCCCCGACACGGGGCGGTTCGTGCTGAGGCGCATCGTTCGCCTCGATCCCCCGTACTTTGCCGCCGTAATCCTTACGTGGGGTCTTTGGTTGCTCGCGTCAAAGACACCGTGGTTTGCCGGACAGCCACCAGACGTGACGGTCGCTCAGATGGCCGCTCATGTCGGCTATCTCAACGATTTCGTTGGAGAAGCGTGGCTCAATCCGGTGTTCTGGACGCTCGCGATCGAGTTTCAGTTCTATCTGCTGGCCGCCCTGATCTTCCCGCTGCTCTCCAGCCGACGCACGTGGGTGTGCTCGTCGATGGCGATCCTCTTCGGGTTGGGCGCGCTCGCCGTGCGCGACTCGGCGGTCGTCTTCAGTCATCTGGCGTTGTTCGGAATTGGCGCAGCGGGTTTTCAGCTTCGAACCGGACATCTCGGCGCCGCAGGCTATGCCGCGTGCATGCTCTGGCTTGCGGCGGTCACCGCCGGAACCGGGGGGACTGCGGTGCTGCTGGCGGCACTGGCGACGGCGGGCGTCATCCTGATGCTCCGGCGTCGTCCATGGTCCTGGTGTCTGTGGCTTGGAAGCATTTCCTACAGTCTCTATCTCGTCCATGTTCCAGTCGGCGGGCGAATCGTCAACATCGGGACCCGGTTCGACGCGTCATTGCCGATCGTGCTCCTCGTTCTGACGGCGGCGATGGTGGGCTCACTCTGCGCGTCTGCTGTTCTGCACCGCTACGTCGAGCAGCCCGCTCAACGATGGGCCGCCTCGATTCGCTACCGCATCGGCGATCGAGACAAGTCCCGGAGCGTATCCGTAGGGTCACATCGCGGAACAGTGCTTGCCGAATGAGCGCATCACCCGTTCGCGAGGCGACCGGTAAGCGGGCATCCGTGCGTGTGCTGGCCTGTTGCGGCGGAATGATTTCGCCAACCGGCGCCGAGCGGATGACATTCGAGGCGCTGGGCGCCCTGCGCGAGCAAGGCGCCGACGTGCACTGCGTTCTGAGCGGCTGGGGCAGCACGCAGATCGAGCCTATGGCCGAACGGATTGGCGCCAGCTGGTCGACCGGCGGCTATCACGTGAAGTTCAATCGTCATGCGCGCCGCCCGCTGGCCGTGCTGCGGCAGGTGTGGGACATCGTTGTCACGAGTGCTCATCTCGTCCGCCAGGCCATCCGTTTCCAGCCGACGCATCTTCTGGTGCCCGATCATGTGACGGTCATCCGGAACTATCCGGCGATTCTGATGTTGCGCGCGTGTGGCATTCCCTCGGTGATGAGGCTCTGCAATGCGCCAGACGTGACGCCTTTCTATCGAAGGGTGTGGCGCCATGTCGTCGATCCGGTCACGGACCGGTTCGTGTGCAACTCGAAGTTCTCATGGAACGCGCTCCTCGAAAACGGCGTCGACCCGGCAAAGACCTCGATCATTCGAGGCGTGCCCAGCCGCCGTCCGGCTTCTCGTGTGCCCGCCCGGAAAGATACACGACGGGTGATTTTCATCGGCCAGGTGACCCCTCCGAAAGGCGTGCGCGAGATGCTGGAAGCGGTCGCCATCCTCCTGCGGCGCGGGCTCGACGTCAACGTCGACGTCGTCGGGAAAGTCGAGGGGTGGCTCGCGCCCGAGTACGGTGACTACTGGACCGAGCTCAGGCAGCGTGCTGATCAGGAAGATCTGGCGGGCAGGGTGAGGTTTCTCGGCTGGCGCGAAGACGTGGATGCACTTCTCAAGGAATCGGCTGTTCACTGCTGCCCATCGCTTCCTGAGATTCGGGAGAGCTTTGCCGGCGTCGTGCTCGAGGCCAAGGCCGCCGGCATTCCCTCGGTCGTGTTTCCTACCGGCGGGCTGCCCGAAGCAATCGAGCACGGCGTGGACGGCTGGGTGTGTGCCAGCTGCAGTGCGCAGGATCTCGCCGCAGGTCTGGACTACTTTCTGTCTGACGACGGTCGCAGGGAGCGTGCGGGCGCAGTGGCGAGCGAGCAGTTCGGGGCCGGCGCCAGAACTTCGTTCGCACATGCCTGGTGGGCCGTCATGAAGAGTGCCGCGAGCGGCTCGACGCTTCCATTGAAAGAGACACAGCACCCCGCATGAAGGCCAGCAACGACAGCGGCTTCGGAGTGATCGTCGCCTGCTGTGAAGCCGACTACCCGCTGGCGAAGGGCTGCTGCGCAAGCCTTCGGGAGCATCTGGGAGACGTGCCCCTGACCCTGCTGGTCGACGGCGACTTCTCTGTCGAAGCGATCGTCCGTGGATGCGACGCGCGTGTCATGCGCGCACGGGGGCTCGATCCCGAGCTCGCCGAAAGCACCGGATACGGGCTCACCAAGATGCTGGCGTTCTGGCATAGCCCGTACGAGCAGTTTCTCTATCTCGATGCCGACACGATCCTTTGGGGCAACCCTCTGGTTGGTCTCGAGATCGACGCGGATCTGATCGTGAACGAGCCTCACGAGCCGTACACGGAGTTCATCCTCAAGTCCCAGTACTTTGACTACGACCGGATATTCGACCATACCGATTCGTTCGACTGGCGAGGATGCCCGTTCTTCAACACGGGCGTTCTCGTCGGGCGTCGCGGCGTGCTCGACAAGCGGGAGTATCTGGAGCTTCTCGCCGTGAAAAAGCGTGATCACAGCCTGCTCTTGTGCGGCGATCAGGGCATTCTGAACCTGATGGTCTTCAGAGGCGCGTCTCAGGGCCGCCTCACGGTCAGGACAGCGCCGTTGCAGACCGTCCTGCCTGTCGTCGCCCGCGAGGAGCTCGAGCGGCGATTCCAGATCGTCGAGGGACGGCCCAGGATCGATCCGATCGATCGGACCGTGATCCACTGGGCGGGCGCCAAGCCGTTTTCGCTCCATCGGCAGGTCTTCCGCCTCCCGATGATGCATTACCGGAGGAAAGCACTTGCCTGGAACAGCGGGGTGAGTCCTGTCCCGTCGTCGCTTCTCTTGTGGATGGACGAGTGGCGGGCCGATCCCCGGCAGGCGATGCCGCCGGAGGCTCGTGACGGCTTGCGACGCATCCGGCGCCGATTGTCGGCGGGTCCGCGTACGCCTGTGGCAACGATGCCGACCAGGCTCAGACCATGATCGTCCTGGGAATCAACGCCTATCACGCTGACGTGTCGGCCGTCCTGATCCGCGACGGAGAGCTCATCGCGGCCGTCGAGGAAGAACGGTTCAGGCGCATCAAGCACATCGCCGGCTTTCCGCGCGAGTCGATCCGTGCGTGTCTCGAGATGGCCGGCGCCGCGCCTCAGGACGTGGACCACGTGGGCGTTTCGCGCAACCCGCGCGCCCATCTTCTGCGCAAGGGCCTGTTCGCCTTGAGCCATCGGCCCAAGGGCGAGATGCTCAAGGACCGCGCGTCGAACTACCGCCAGGTCGCGCGAGTTCCGGAATCCGTGGCGGACTCTCTAGGACTCCGTGACGGCGATCGGCGGCCCA
>JBFWPD010000382.1:0-4399 GCA_050250175.1 Vicinamibacterales bacterium | reverse complement strand
GGCGTTCACTTCGAACGAGGGATTCTCGGTCGTCGCGCCGATGAGGACGTTGTCGCCGGCTTCGACACGAGGCAGGAACGCATCCTGCTGGCTCTTGTTGAACCGGTGGATCTCGTCGATGAAGACAATCGTCCGCCTGCCGGCCGTGCGGCGGAGCCGCTCGGCCTCGCCCATGACCTCGCGGATCTCCTTGATCCCCGAAAGCACGGCGCTGAATGCGACGAACCGCGCCGACGTGACCTCGGCGATCACGCGGGCGAGTGTGGTCTTGCCGGTGCCAGGCGGTCCCCACAGGATGATGGACTGAAGCAGGTCGCGCTCGATCGCCTCCCGAAGCGGGCGGCCAGGCGCCAGCAGTTCCTCCTGCCCGACGATCTCATCGAGCGAGCGGGGCCGCATGCGCTCGGCGAGCGGGGCAGAGCCCTTCGAGGGCGCCGGATCGTCGGGAAACAGCGAGTCCATTTCAAGTACCCAGCGGCTGCCGCTGGCGCCTGGCTTCGTAGGCAAGCAGCGCCGCGGCGACCGCGGCGTTGAGCGACTCGACGGGCGGCTGCATCGGGATCGACAGCCGCGCATCGGCAGCCTCGACCGTTCTTGCGTCGAGTCCGGAACCCTCGCCGCCAAGAAGCACCGCCAGAGGTCCCGTCAGATCAGCCTCGAACAGAGAGGTTCCCGAGCGTGGGGTGGTCGCGGCGATCCGGCAGCCATGGCCGCGAGCTTCCTCGACGGCCTCGCCGACGGCAGACTGCCGCGTCACCGGAAGTCTCAGCGCGCTTCCCATCGATCCCCTGAGCGCCTTCCAGCTGAAGGGATCCGCGCCCGCACCCGCCGCCACGACGCCACTCGCCCCGGCCGCCTCGGCGACGCGAACAATCGCGCCAAGGTTACCGGGGTCCTGCACGCCGCACGCGATCAGCACCAGCGGAATCTCGACGCGATATGGCGCGCCTGGTTGACGTGGAGGAGGGTCGGCGAGCGCGACAATCGCACTCGGTGATCGTACGGGGCTGACTGCCGACATGACGGAGTCCGATGCGAGGACAACGTCCGTCCCGGCTTCGCGAAGGCGATGGGCCAGGTGGCGGTATTCGTCGCGTTCGATCGCAGCGTCGGCAACGATTGCCGATCGAATGGCAACCCCGGCTGAAAGAGCGTCCTGAACGAGATGGGCGCCGTCGAGGAGAAGCGCCGGATCGTCGCCTGCGGCGGCTGCGCGATACCGGAGGACCAGCGGGTTCCGTCGGCTCGCGATCCGCTCCACGATGCGAAGCATAGCACTGTGGTACGATGAGCCGGTTCAGGTTCCCTCCCGGCACAATCGCATTCAGCGAGTGTTCTCGACGTTCTTTTCTGTGGCGGCGCGATGAAGGACCGGCTGATCAAGAAGTTCGAAGAAGAGATACTGGCGCTCGATCGGGAGCTCAAGCTGGAGCTGCCGAAGGAGATCAAGCGCGCGCGCGAACTGGGCGATCTCCGCGAGAATGCGGAGTACGCCGCGGCCAAGGAGCGTCAGCGGCTGGTCGAAGCGCGCATCAGCCAGTTGAAGAAGCGCGTGGCCGAGATTGCGCTGCTGAATGTCGATCGCATCCCCACCGACCGCGCGGGCTTCGGATCGACCGTCCACGTCATCGAGAGCACGGGCGAATCGCTCGTCTTCACGCTCGTCATGCCTGAGGACGCCGACGCCACCAAAGGCCTCATCTCCACCACGTCGCCGATCGGGCGCGCCATCCTCAACAAGGAACCGGGCGACTCGATCAAGGTCGTGACGCCGGGCGGCACGCGCGAGTTCGAGATCACCAAGCTCGTCACGATTCACGACGACCATTCGGAATGAACGCCGGGGCGCACGCCTCGCAATCGCCGTCAACGGAGCCCTATTCTCCCGAGCGTCGGACTGCGCTCGTGTTGTCGGGCGTCGGCACCGCCGGTCTGTATCACGCCGGCGTTCTGCGCGCGCTGCATGAAGCGGGCGTGAAGATCGACGTCGTCGCCGGCCGCGGCATGGGAGCCGTCAGCTCGCTCTTTGCCGCGATCGACGGCGCGCAGCACCTCTGGGACGCGAAGGGGTTCTGGCGAGCGCCGCCCGCGCGCAAGTTCTACGCGTGGGACCCGATCCTGCAGCTGCTCGTGCTGTCGGTGGGCGCCGCCGCCATCGTCGTGCTGCTGCCGCTCGCCGCGATGGCTGCGGGACTGGTCGTCTTTCCGCTCGACTTCGTGCTGACGATGATGGGCCTGTCGAACGGCGGGCTCGTCGCGTGGTACGTCGGTCTCGCGCAGCTGGCGTTCGCTTCGGAGGCGTTGCCGACCTGGCTGCCCCGGATGGCAGTCCTCCTTCTGACCGTGTCTGCGGCTGTCGCGATAGGAGGCGCCTGGACGCGATCCAGGCAGCGGCGCGCCCTCGGGCCATTCTGGTGGCGCCTGGTGCCCGCGCCGCTTTCGGCCTCCACGACCGTCGCGCATTGCTGGACGTGCATCTGGGACCTCCTTCGGGGCGCGGCTGCGGTCAAGCAGCCATCGGCGCAGGAGCTGGGGCGGCGCTACACGGAAGTGCTGGCGGAAGGACTCGGCCAGCCTGGATTCCGCGAGCTGCTCGTGACAGTGCACGATCTCGATGCCAAGCGCGATCTCGTGTTCGCGCTGGTCCGCCAGGAGCGCCGGCGTGAGCTCGTGCATCGGGCCACCTCGCCGGAAGCCGCGGCACGGCGTGCGGAGGTCATGGACCTGTCGGGAGTCGCGCGCGACCATCTGGCCGACGCGATCGCCGCATCGCTCAGCATCGGCGTCGCCACCGAGCCGCACGTGATTGCCTTTCCGTCAGAGAGCTACTGGAGAGGTGAACAGCACCGCCTGTGTGACCGGCCGGCGAGTCTCGTTCGCCTGATCGAGGAACTGGCGGCCATCGACGTCCAGCAGGTCGTCCTGGTCACGCCCGCGCCTGAAACGTCGGGGCCGCACACACTGTCGGCGCCCAGGATCGACGGACGCGGGCGACTGGGCGGCTATGTCCAGTCCGACGAGGCGGCGATCGTGCGCGACGTGCAGTGCGGCATCGTCGCAGGCGTGCAGGTCTTCACCATCCGCCCCGCGCACAATCCGTTCGGCCCATTCGACTTCGAGGGTGGTTTCGACGACCGTTCGGATCGGCCACGTCCGCCCGCCGAGCTCATGCAGCAGGGCTATGAGGATGCGTACCACCAGTTCATCGAGCCGGTAGTAGGGGCGAGCGGCGAGCGGGTCGGCTAGCGCTACTCGGCCTTGACCGTTTCCGGCTCCTGCCTGACGTCGGACCGTACGTCCCGGTGCGGCCGGCCATCCTTGTCCTTCGTCTCGTGCAGGAACTGCTCGACCAGCTTGTGCAGCAGCGCAGTCATCGACGCCGGATCGATTGGCCCGTATTTCTTCTCGAACGCACGGACAGGGACGACCGCCTTCGCCATCGCGCGATGACCGCCGGCACTGCCGATGCCCGCGAAGAACCTGCGCGCGAACTCACCCGCATTGCGCGAATATCCCAGGTTCCGTACCGAGAGCACCAGCGTATCGTGGACGATGCCCGCGATCACCGTCCAGCGGACATGTTCCAGTTGCAGATAGAAGTCGGCGACGTAGGGGACGAAGTCGTCGCGCGGCACCTCGCCGAGGAACGCGGCGAATACGAGGTCTTCGAGCGTGCCCGACGTGTGCGCCTTCATGACGTAGTCGAGGCGCTCCGGCGTGATTTCCGCGCCTTCCATCTTCCGGATGAGCGTCGCGTCAGAGAGCGGATAGAGATACGAGAACGCTTCGATGTCGACCCGATTCGCCTGGCGGTTGAAGAAGAGCGTGTCCGACTTGATCGCGTACAGCATTGCCGTCGCTGTGCGTTCCGAGATGTCGATGTCCACCGCGCGCAGGTGCTCGGTCAGGATGGTCGACGTCGACCCGTAGTCCTCGCGGACATCCTTGAAGACCGCCGTGTACCCGGGCTGCTCGGGATGATGGTCGATCACGAGGTCGGCACGGTCAATCAGGCCGTGGAAATAGTGCGGCTGCACGTCGACCATCGCGACCCGGTCGAAGCTGGCGAGCGAGGCCGGGGTGACCGCTTCGACGTGGATGTCGAGGAGGTTCACCATCCGGAGGTTCTCCGGACGCGTGACCCCTTCCATCGCGCCGATGATTGCCGTCGTCTTGGTTCGTCGCAGGATATTGCGAAGCGCGAGACCGCTGGCCAGCGCGTCGGGGTCCGGATCGTTGTGCAGCATGATGAGGACGCGATCGGCATCCTCGAAGTAGCGCTGGTACTGCTGGACGCGCGCGCGGGTCAACGAGCGGCTGAACTCGGTCAGCAGTGGCCCGCCGAACAGCTCCGACATGGAGAGATACACCGCGTCGGGGAACGCCTCGAGAAGCCCTG
>JBFWPD010000381.1:0-4400 GCA_050250175.1 Vicinamibacterales bacterium | reverse complement strand
TTCCGATCTGCGAGCGCATCCTGGCGCTCGACGGATTCGACGACGACCCGAAGGCGTCGAACGAGCGAAAGCTCGAGGCGATTCAGATGGCGTGGCTCGACGAGTACACGGACACCAAGAGCGAGTAGACCGCGCCGACCGTCAGGCCGTCAGGCGGGATTCACCGGCCTGTCGTACATGTACGTGCTCAACAGATCGATGGCTTCGGCCTTCTCGTCGATATCCGCTGCCAGCAGGTCGCGCAGCGAGATGATGCCGGCCAGCTGCCCTTCCTGAATCACGATCAGGTGCCGGACGTGAGCCCGCTGCATCCGTTGCAGGCAGGTCTCGCAGCTCTCATCCATTCCGGCGACGATGAGGTTGGACGACATGACGTCGCCGACGTGCGTGACGTCAGGCGGCCGTGCGACGGCAACAACGCGAGTGAGAACGTCTCGCTCCGAGAAGATACCGACCAGCCGGCCATCGTCGAGGACCGGCAGCGCACCGATGTGGTGCTGGCCCATCAGCCGGGCTGCATCGGCGACGGAGATCGAACGATCGACAGTGACCGTGTTGCGGTTGCCGATGACGGAGCCCAGAGTCTTCATGCGCCCGACCTCCTTGCGCGATTCTACGCCTCCGAAAACCCGTGTGCTACACTCGCGCGGATGGGTTGGCGCGGGATGTGGCGGCCAGGAATGCGCACATACCTGGTGCCGCTGCTGGCTGGTCTCGCGCTCGCTGTGAGCGCGTTTCTGCCGTGGGTGCATGTCGACGGCGAGACGCTCGCCGGCTTCCCCGGAACGACAGCGCTGTGGGTCATCGGACTCGGGCTCACGTCTGCGCTGCTCGCCATCCTCAGCCTGATTACGCGGCGCAATTCGCGCCATCCGCTGCTCATCGTGGGACTCGTGGCGCTCGGCATCACGGGCCTCTCCTTCCGGCTGCTGCCGCGGACGGTCGAGGAACAGGCGCTCACGAGGTCGCAGGCGATCGCAATCGTGCGAGGCACGCCCGAAGCGGAGAGACCCGAGGCGTCGGCTGCTGTCGGGTTGTACGTCGGCATCGCCGCGTCGCTCCTGATCGTCGGATTCGGCCTGACGATCGTGATCAAGCAGGTCGCGACGCCGTACGCCGTCGACGATCCGAACGATGATGTTTGAGCGGTAACACGGTCCTCAGGACGTCCGAAGGTCCTCGAGGTCCTCCGGGTGCTCTTCAGGACCAACAGAACCCAGGACCAAGAGGACCTGAAGGACCCCGAAGCACCCAGAGCACCGGCAAGACCCTCACAAGGTCCTTGAGGCCCTGAAGATATCGAGAGACTGATGAAGATTCGAATTGCGCATAGCCCCGACTCAGACGACGCGTTCATGTTCTATGGCCTCGCGAGCGGCAAGGTGCCCTCCGAGGGGTTCGAGATCGAACATGTGCTTTCGGATATCGAAACGCTGAACCGCGCGGCCTTCGAGGGCAAGTACGAGGTGACCGCGGTCTCATTTCACGCGTACGCGCACCTGACCGATCGCTACATCCTGCTCCCGCATGGCGCGAGCATGGGTGACCGCTACGGCCCGGTCGTGGTCGCGAGAAGTGACGGTCCGTCGTCTCTCGCCGGAGTTCGCGTCGCGGTGCCTGGAGAACTGACGACAGCGTTCCTCGCGCTGCGTCTCTTCTATCCGGACGTCGAGCACATCGTGGTGCCGTTCGATGAGATTCAGGACAAGGTCCGGAACGGCGAGGTCGAGGCCGGTCTTCTGATTCACGAAGGACAGCTGACGTATCAGGATGAGGGACTGAAGAAGATCGTGGACCTCGGCGAATGGTGGGCGGAGAGGACGGCCGGGCTGCCGCTGCCGCTCGGCGGAAATGTCATTCGCCGTGATCTCGGGCCTTCCGTCATCACGACGCTGTCGAAGCTTCTTCACGACAGCATCGCGTACGCCCTCGATCATCGCGACGAGGCGGTTGCGTACGCGATGAAGTTTGGTCGCGGGCTCGATCAGGCGCGGACAGACACGTTCGTCGGCATGTACGTGAACGGCCTGACACTCGACTACGGTGAGCGGGGACGGGAGGCGGTGCGCCGTCTGCTGGGCGATGCCCGCGCAGCGGGACTGATCGGCGACGTGCGAGTCGAGTTCGCCTGACACGGGTGCCGCTGCGCCGAGGCAGCGGCTACACTCGCCGCGACGGTCAGCGCGCTGCGCTCGTGACGCGCGTGAAGATCTCGTGCAGGGCGCGCACGCCGTCGGTCAGGCACGCAGGGCCCGGCTGCAGGATCAGCGTGGACTTGACCTCGAAGATTCGATCGTTCCGCACCGCGCTGACCTGATGCCAGTTGTTGCGGGCACGGATGCGCGACGGATTGACGCGTTTGCCGCACCAGGACGCCACGATCACGTCCGGATCGCGCTGCGCGACTTCCTGAGGATCGACGATGCGGTCGCGCGCCAGACGCGCGGCCGCCATCTCCGGGAAGATCGGTTGGCCGCCGGCGATCTCCACCAGTTCCTCGACCCACTGAATGCCCGAGATCAGCGGGTCGTCCCACTCCTCGAAGAACACGCGCGGCCGCCAGGGCAGGCGCTCTGCCGATTCACGAATTCGGTTGAGGCCTGATTCCAGCTCACACGCCAGCGCCTCGCCCGCGGACTGACAACCGACGAGGCCGCCGAGCGTGCGAATCATCTGAAGGATTTCTGCCACGCTTCGCTGGTTGAAGGTGAACACCGGCAGGCCGCGCCGCACGAGCTCGGCGGCCAGGTCGGCCTGCAGATCGGAGAACGCGAGCACCAGGTCGGGTTCGAGCGCCACGATCTGATCGAACCGCGCGCTGACGAATGCCGAGACGCGCGGCTTCCGGCGTGCCTCCGGCGGCCGCACCGTGTAGCCGGACACACCGACGACTCGATCTCCCTGGCCGAGCAGATAGAGCGTCTCCGTCGTCTCCTCGGTCAGGCAGACGATGCGGCTCGGGTACTCCGTGGTGAATCTGGTCATTTGATCATTTGGTCATCTGGTCATTTGGTGGGGTGTTTCCTTGGTGTTCTGTCTGGCTGTTGAGACCGAGCGGCCGAAGATGGCTCTCAGTTCCATCGCTTCGCGTTCGAGCGGCTCGACCTCCGATGACGGCCGGTAGCCGACACGCCTGGTGAGCTCGAGCCAGAAGACCGTCTCATCGGCTTCTTCGTTCACGATGCATAGCTTTGCGATGAACTCGCGTCGCGATCTCGCCATGCATGCGGCGCGATAGTTCGCTCCTTCCGATGTCGCACTTTCTGCCAACTGCCTGGCAACCACCAGTGCACCAGACGTGCGAGGAAATCGATCAATCAGCTGAAGAATGGCCACAGCGAAGGCCATCGTCCGTGTTTTCAATGCCTCGCTCTGTTCGCTCATTCCCGCCAATGCGCACGTCCCGTGCCAGCTGGTCAATGAGCCCATTCAATGACCAAATGACCAAATAACCAGATGACCAAATTCACTGTGCGGCAGGATGAAGGACATCAGCGAGGCGCCGCGCGGCGTCCACGACGCGCGGCCCGGGGACCACGAACTCGTCTCCCCTGAGAATGTGCACGCGGCCGTCTCTGACGGCGGGAATCGAAGGCAGCGAGTTCCAGTCCTCCGGCCGCCGCAGCGCCGGCTCGGTGTCGCTTCCGTCGTACTGCAGTTCGACGATGACGTCAGGACGCAGTGAAAGAAGCTCCTCGGTGCCCACCTGCACCGACTCGCGCTCGACGTCGGCGAAGACGTTGTCCCCGCCTGCGATGTCGAGGACGTCGGCAAGAAAGCCGTAGCCGCCGCTGGCGTAGACATTTCGAATGCCGCCGGGATCCCGCCCGAAGACCAGAAGCACCGTGGGCCGCGGCCGATTTGCGACGGAGGAGCGAATCGACTCGAGCTGGCCCTGCATCCGGTCGGCCAGGCGGCTTGCCGCCTCGGCCTCATCCACGCGGGTGCCGAGATCACGAATCGTCTGCATCACGTCTGGCAGGGCTCTGTGCCGGTAGGAATAGAACGGGACGCTCGCGCGATCGAGCTGCTCGATGAGCGCATCCTGCGTGGCGTAGCCGACGACCAGGTCCGGTCTGAGGGCCAGGATGCGCTCGGTGTCCGGGTCGATCAAGCCGCCCACCTTCGGACGTGTCCCGGCCTCGGGAGGGAAGCGGTCGTAGCTTCCCACGCCGACGACGCGGTCGCCCGCTCCAATCGCAAAGAGAATCTCGGTGGTCGCGGGCACGAGCGAGACAATGCGCTCGGGCCGCACCGGCGTGGCGGGCGATTCGGAACGTGGCGTGCCTGAGTCTGTGCCGCTGGCCACCGCGAGGAGCGCTAGCGCGATCGCCAACGCGGCGGCTGCGCGATGAAGCCTCATGCCCGCCGGAAGAGCTGCCATAGGAAGAACGGTCCGC